>NZ_JBJXBN010000005.1:0-237388 GCF_046116915.1 Collinsella sp. wc0583
TCGCAGCCCCGACCCGCGGTCACGAGCGGGGGCTCCTATCTTTTTAGTGCCCTCGGATTGGGTCATAGTGTCTGTCGGCGCCATAACATCGGCGTTGCTGTGGCTGTCGGAAATGATCCGTTGGGGACGGAGGAAAACGGATCATTTTATTGAGAGTGGATAATCTCCCGTTTTTGGTCAGTATTCTTGCCAAAAGTGGGAGATTATCCACTCTCGTTAGGTAAGTGTCCGATAATCCACGCCCATTGTGCTTTGGTGCATTGGGGAGTGGTTTCTGTCGAGTCGGTGCTCCTTGCGGGTTGCCCGTATAATGGTTTGCGTATGAACCGCAACCAAGGAGTTCCAGTTTATGGACCAGAGCCTTTTTAAATTCGACCTGATCGCCGAGGATCCGACGACGCATGCGCGTGCCGGCGTGCTGCACACCCCGCACGGCGACATCGAGACGCCGATCTTTATGCCCGTGGGCACCAAGGCAAACGTCAAGGGTATTCCTACCGAGACCGTTAAGCAGCTCGGCGCCCAGATCGTGCTTGCGAACACCTATCACCTGTCCATGCGTCCCGGCGAGGACACCATCGCCGAGCTGGGCGGCCTGCATAAGTTTATGAACTGGCACGGCCCCATTCTTACCGATTCGGGCGGCTTCCAGGTGTTCAGCCACAACGACGCCGTCAAGCTCACCGACGAGGGCGTGCGCTTTATCGTCAACGACTACGATGGCCGCCACGTGTTCTGGACGCCCGAGGACAACATGGAAATCGCCATGAAGCTCGGCTCCGACATCTGCATGCAGCTCGACCAGTGCCCGGGCTATCCCGCCACGCGCGCCTACGTTGAACGCGCCGTTGAGCTGTCGAGCATGTGGGCCGAGCGCTGCTATAAGGCGCATACCCGCGATGACCAGGCACTCTTTGGCATCGTCCAGGGCGGCATGCACCTGGACCTGCGCCTGCGCTCGCTGCGCCATCTGGAGGAGTGCGGCGACTTCCCGGGCTACGGCATCGGCGGCTACTCGGTGGGCGAGGACCACGAGACTATGTTCGAGACGCTTGCACCGCTCGCGAGCGAGTATATGCCCAAGCACAAGCCGCGCTACCTGATGGGCGTCGGCAACCCGACCACCCTCGTGCGCGGTGTGGGTGTGGGTATCGACATGTTCGACTGCGTGCTGCCGACGCGCACCGGCCGCATGGGAACGGCGTTCTCCAGCGAGGGTCGCCTCAACTTCCGCAACGCGCGTTTTGCGCACGACGACGGCCCCATCGATTCCACCTGCACCTGCCCGGTGTGCACGGGCGGCTACAGCCGCGCGCTCATTCGCCACATGGTCACGCAGAAGGAGATGCTCGGCGGTATTCTGCTGTCGATGCACAACATCTACTACCTGCTCAACCTTATGCAGCGTGCCCGTCAGGCCATTATCGAGGGCCGCTACGGCGCGTTTGTGAGCGACTGGATGAACAGTCCTGCGGCGGTGGACTACTAAGAGCGGCGCGGGCGCTTGCAGAGCGCTAGCAACGGCAAGGGGCGAGCGCTGGCCGGTCATCACGTTCGCTAACACCGTCTGCGAGACCGATGACCGATAGCTTACAAGCACTTGATGCATCGTGGGTACCATATCGAATAGTTGATGTTCGGGCGGGTGTTTGACGCATGGCGTCGACCCCGCCCGTTTTTCTTTTTCTCGATAGGAGTACCCATGATTAAGAACGAGAATATCGAGGGCGAGCCTGCCTACGACGAGACGTACCGACGCGGTCCCGTGGTCATGCGCGGCCCCATGATTCCCAAGGACAACACCTACGCCAACCTGCTGGCGCCCGAGGACTCGACCGACTGGTTGCACACCGACCCCTGGCGCGTGCTGCGCATCCAGGCCGAGTTTGTCGATGGCTTTGGCGCACTTGCCGAGCTCGGGCCCGCTGTGACCATCTTCGGCAGCGCCCGCACGCCCAAGACCGATCCGCTCTATAAGGCGGCGCGCACGGTCGGCCGCAAAATCGCCCAGCGCGGCGTGGCGGTCATCACCGGTGGCGGCCCCGGCATCATGGAAGCGGCCAACAGGGGAGCGGCGAGTGTCAACGGCAAGTCAGTTGGCCTGGGCATTGAATTGCCGCACGAGCATGGGCTCAATAAATACGTGAACCTCGGCATGGACTTCCGTTACTTCTTTGTGCGCAAGACCATGTTCGTCAAATACAGCTCGGGCGCCATCGTGTTTCCCGGAGGTTTTGGTACGCTCGACGAAATGTTCGAGGTGCTCACGCTGGTGCAGACACACAAGGTCAAGCGCATGCCGCTCGTGCTGGTGGGCACCGAGTACTGGCAGGGCCTATTCGACTGGCTTAACGGTCCGGTGATGGATGCCGGTATGATCAGCCCGCTCGATCCAGACCTCGTCCACATCACCGACGACCTCAACGAAGCCGTCGACATTGCCCTAAGTGGGCTGATGTAGGGACAAGGCTTCTTCGCTTATAGATGAATAATGGCAGTCTGATGCTAGCTAACATCAGACTGCCATCTATATTGGGTATACTGATGCAAAAGACGAGAGCGAGGAGGTCGCGTATGTCTACTGCAACGGTTAAGCCTACGACGGTTCGCATCGAAGAGGGGCTCAAGGAACAGGCGACTGAGTTCTTGGATACGGTTGGTCTGAGTCTCAATTCGTATCTCAACCTTGCTGTTCGGCAGCTGGTAAATCAGCGAAAGATTCCTTTTGAAATTGTGGGTCGGCCCGAAGTTCCCAATGAGGCGACGAGGCGTGCCATGGTGATTGCCGAGGCTCATGAGTTGGGGATTCTGCCGGACGACAGCCCGTCATTCACTAACGCTGATGAGCTTATATCGTTCCTCGATGAGGACTAGCGATGTTTGAGATTAAAGTCGAGGCTCAGTTTAAGGCGGATTACAAACGGACGATGCGCATCCATCCGCAGCTAAAAACCGAGTTTAAGGCGGCGGTCGCAGAGCTTGCAGCTCGCGGCTCGCTTCCCGCGGAATATGGCGCCCATGAGCTTTCAAACCCGGGCGGCAATTACAACGGCCACATCGATTTCCATCTATCCGATGGGTTGGTCGATGTGGTCGTTCTGTACTTGCCGCATAAGACTAATCCTGTGATCCGACTGGTCAGAATGGGCTCGCATGAGGAACTGTTCCGGGGCCCGCAGGGCTGATTGCCGATTTCTAAGTTGCGGTGGAATAGGGATTGATTTGCGGCTGATAAGCCAAAAACAGTCCCTATTCCACCGCAAGTGGTAAAGGTGCCCCTAGTGGATGGGCTGGTAGCGGGGACAGTAGCTAATGGCGATGGCGTCGACGCCTACATGGGTGGCGATGGTGCAGCCGATGGGGCCGGTGCCGGCGTCCACGTAGTTCTGGCCTGCGAGTGCTTGGTTGACGAGCTCCTGCTCCTCGTCGGCGCCGGTCGTGAGCACGCGCACGCTGGAGCCCGGATGTTCGGCCAAAAATGCGAGGCAATCGGCCATGGTGTTGGCGACGATGCGCTTGGCGCCGCGGCCCTTTTTGATGGCCTTGATCTCGCCCGATTTCCACTCCGGCGAAACGGCCAGGCGAATGTTGAGCATCTGCGTGAGCTGGCCGGCGAGTTTGGGCGCGCGGCCGTTCTTAACGAGGTTCTCGAGCGTGCGGGGAATCAGCAGCAGGTGGGCGTCGGGCAGCGTCGCTCGGATCTGCGCCTCGGTCTCGTCCAGGCTGTGGCCGTCCTCGCGCATGGCCAGCGCGTACTCCACCAGCAGGCCCTCGGCAGCCGAGCCGGTGCGCGAGTCGATGCAGCGCACGTCGAGCTCGTGGGTATCGGCAACCTGGCACGCGTTGGCGTAGCAGGCAGACCACTCGCTGCACAGCGAGATAAAGATGGCGCTGTCGTGGCCGTCGGCGAGCACGCGATCAAAGAGCGCCTTGAATTCGCCGGCGCTCGGCTGCGAGGTGTGCGGCAGCTGCTCGGAGCCGGCCATGCGCGCGACGTACTCCTGGGCGGTAATCTGCACCTGGTCGAGCAGATCCTCGCCCTCGATAATCACATGCAGCGGAATCACGTAAATGCCGAGCTCTTGGGCGCGGGCGGGGGAGATGTCCGACGTGGAGTCGGTTATGATGGCAAAAGACATAATTGCACCTTTCGTTGGGGCGCTTGCGCGCCGCCTTCTGAGAGCAAAGTGCGACAAGTATAGTAGAGTCGTTCCACATTACTAGGTTCAATTGTTGAATAGTCAACAGTTTGAAGTGTCGGTGTGGAAATCGTCAACTGGGGAAGAGGAATGCCGATGGAGGCGTTGAAGATATACAGGCGGCCGGTCGTGTTGTTTGATTTCGATGGCACGGTGGCCGATACGGGCCGGGCGGTGATGACCTCGACGCGCAAGACGCTGGCTGCGCGCGGGTTTTCGGAGGCGCAGATGGGTGACCTGCGTCGCATGATCGGGCCGCCCCTGTGGAAGAGCTTTCACGACTTTTACGGCTTTTCCCGCGAGAAGTCGCTTGTGGTGGCCGACGAGTACCGCGCTTTTTTTGATGAGCTGGGACCGGAGGAGTATCCCGTGTTCGACGGGGTCCCCGAGTTACTGAATGGGTTGGCCGCCCGGGGTAAGCGTATGGCCGTGGCGACGTCGCGCATGGAGGCAAAGTGCATCGACATGGTGCGTGAGCTCGGGCTTTCTCAGTTTGAGGCGGTGATTGGCATGAATCCGCCGCAGGGGCGCGAGACCAAGGCCGATTCGGTCCGCGATGCCCTGGCGGCCCTGGGTGCGACCGCGGACGAGGCCGTGATGATTGGCGACCGCTTTAACGATGTGGAGGGCGCGCACGCGATGGGCGTGCCGTGCATCGGCATCTATTCGGGCGCGGCGGCGCCGGGCGAGCACGAGGCGGCGGGTGCCGATGCGGTGGTGCACTCGGTGGCCGAGCTTGCTAAACTTTTCGCTATCTAATGACGTGATGTGAGGGGCGGGCACGCTCGCCGCTCATTGCTAAGGAGGTCGTCCATGAATCAGGTGGAGCAGAGCGTTGCTGAGTATGTCGACGAGGTCTGGGAGGATGTCGTCGCCGATATCGAGCAGCTGGTGAGTTATCCATCTGTGGCCGTTGCTGCCGATGCGGAGCCCGGCGCGCCGTTTGGCCGCCCGGTCCGTGACGCACTCGATTGCGCGCTCGGCATCGCGCAAAAGCTCGGCTACCAGACGAGCGACGACGAGGGCTTTGTGGGAATCGCCGATATTCCGGGCCGCGGCGATAAGCAGCTCGCGACTATCTGCCATGTGGACGTGGTACCCGCTGGCCCCGGTTGGAACACCGACCCGTTTGCGATGGAGCGCCGCGAGGGCTGGCTGCTCGGCCGCGGCGTAATCGACGACAAGGGTCCGGCCGTGCTGTCGCTCTACGCCGGCGCCTACCTGCTCAAGCACGGCATTGTGCCGCGCTATACCTTCCGCGCGCTGCTGGGCTGCGATGAGGAAGTGGACATGTCCGACGTTCACCATTATCTGGAGAACCACGCGAACCCCGACTTTCTGTTTACGCCCGATGCCGAGTTCCCGGTCTGTAATGCCGAGAAGGGCCAGCTTGGGGCGACGTTTGTGAGCTCCAAGATCGACGGCGGGCGCATTGTGTCCTGGAGCGGTGCCGAGGCGAGCAACGCTATTCCGTCGCAGTCTATCTGCGAGCTTGCGATTGCCGCCGATGAGCTGCCGGCGCCCGCTGAGAATGCCGACCGCCTGGAGATCACCGCACTCGATAACGGCCATGCGCAGATTTTTGCCCACGGCATTGGCGGTCATGCCTCGATGCCCGAGGGAACGATCAATGCCGTCGGCCTCATCGTGGCGTATCTGCGTGAGGCCGAGGACGCGTTTGGTGCGCGCGACGAGCGCCTGCTGACGCCTGCCGAGCACGAGTTTGTCAAGTTTCTGGCCTTTGTGCATGCGGACGCCTATGGTCGCGGCCTGGGTATCGATGCGACGAGCGCGGCGTTTGGCCCGCTCACGTGCAACCCCGGCGTCATCCGCGTGGTGGATGGCTACATTGAGCAGGTCATCGACGTGCGCTTCCCCGATAGCACCAGTGCCGATACCATCTGCGAGCAGCTCGAGCCGCTCGTGGGCCGCTTTGGCGTGACGTATCGCGTGGGTCGCGCAAAGGTGCCGTTCTCGGTGTCTGCCGACGATCCGGCTGTGAAGGCACTTATCGATACCTACAACGAGTTTACGGGCAAGCATGCCGAGCCCTTTGCCATGGGCGGCGGCACGTATGCGCGCAACTTTGCCCGCGCCGTATCGTTTGGCCCCGAGGAGACCGGCCTGGAGCTGCCCGCATGGGGCGGCCAGATGCACGGCCCCAACGAGTGCGCTAACGAGGAGCAGCTCAAGCAAGCGCTCAAGATCTATATTGTTGCGATCTTAAGGCTCAACGAGCTCGAGCTTTAAGGTTGCGGCGTTTTGCCAATCTAAGTTGCGGTGGAATAGTTCCTAGAATCGGCTGCCTGACAGCCAAACAGGAACTATTTCACCGCAACTTCTTTTTATCGGTGTAAAAGGCGGGTCATGTTTGGCGGCGGGTTTGTTATTCGTTTGTAAAGCCGAGTCGCGCTTGCGGTAAGGGTCTATCAGATGCCCGTAAAAAACCGTAGTTGGCGCGGGCGATGCCCGGTCGGGGCCGTATCTTTCCAAACAGCAAAGCGGGCGGGGTGCCCGCGAGTCGCATGTATGAAAGGAAGATCATGCTCGATCAGGCTTATTCTCGTCGTCAGTTCCTCGGCCTCGCTGGTGGTCTTGCCAGCATCGTCGGTCTCGGCCTCGTTGGCTGCGGTGGCTCCAACGCCGCCGACACCGCTGCCGAGGGTAGCGCCGCCGTTGCCGAGTCCGTCTCCGGCGAGGTGACCTACGACGGTGCCTCCTCGTTCCAGGCTCTCGTCGAGGCCGCTGCCGAGAAGTTCATGGATGCCAACCCGGACGTCTCCGTCTCCGGCTCGGGTAACGGTTCGGGCAAGGGTCTGACCGCTGTCGCCGCCGGCACCGTTACCATCGGTAACTCCGACGTCTTCGCCGAGACCAAGCTCGAGGCAGACCAGGTCAAGAACCTCGTCGACCACGAGGTCGCTGTCGTGGGCATGGGCCCCGTCGTCTCCAAGAACGTCAAGGTCGACGACCTGTCCCTCGAGCAGCTCAAGGGCATCTTCTCCGGCCAGATCACCAACTGGAAGGAGGTCGGCGGCGACGACGCTACCATCGTCGTTCTCAACCGCAAGGCCGGCTCCGGCACCCGCGCCACCTTCGAGGCCGCCGTCTTTGGCGACGAGGCCGTCGACTTTAAGGGCGACGCCGAGCTCGACAAGTCCGGCGACGTCCAGACTCAGATGGGCAGCACCGACAACGCCATCTCCTACCTGGACTTCTCGCACTTCGATGATTCCAAGTTCAACGCCATTAAGGTCGAGGGCGTGGAGCCCAAGAGTGCAAACGTCACCGACGACTCCTTTAAGATCTGGGCTACCGAGCACATGTACTGCGCAAAGGACGCCGACGAGGCCACCAAGGCCTTCCTGGAGTTCATGCTTTCCGACGACGTCCAGGGCAAACTTGTCGAGGAGCAGGGCTTTATCCCCGTCTCTGCCATGAAGGTCGTCAAGGACGCCAGCGGCAAGGTCTCCGCTAAATAGGTAATCGCCCCCGGAAAGGTTTGCAATGGCAAAACAGCTGCCAAAGCGCGACCTTGAGAACGTGGGCCTGGGCGTCACGGGTGCGTGCGTAGCGCTCGTGACGCTTGTCGTTGCCGCACTCATCTTTATGGTCGCCCAAAAGGGTCTCTCGGCTTTTGTCAAGGACGGCGTTTCGGTCGTTGAGTTCTTCACCGGCACCAAGTGGGACCTGGCCAACACGGCCGAAAGCGGGCTGCCCTACACCGGCGCCCTGCCCCTGATCGTCACCTCGTTTGCGGTCATGGTGCTCTCCACGCTCATCGCGCTGCCCATCGCCATCGGCTCTTCCATCTTCGCGGTCGAGATCCAGCCTAAGTTTGGCTCTAAGATCTTTCAGCCGCTTATTGAGCTTTTGACCGGTATTCCCTCGGTCGTCTTTGGCCTCATCGGTTTTCACGTGGTCGTCGGCCTCATGAAGAGCGTTTTCCACGTGAGCACGGGCCTGGGTATCCTGCCCGGCGCCATCGTGCTGGCCGTTATGATCCTGCCTACGATGACCACGCTTTCGGTCGATGGCCTGCGCGCCGTGCCCGACAGCTACCGCCAGGGCTCGCTCGCGCTGGGCTATACCCGCTGGCAGACCATCTGGCACGTGGTGCTCAAGAGCGCCATGCCTTCGCTCATGACCGCGGTCATCCTTGGCATGACCCGCGCCTTTGGCGAGACGCTCGCCGTGCGCATGGTTATCGGCGGCATCGAGGCCATGCCGACGTCGCTGCTGTCGCCGGCGTCCACCATCACCACCACGCTCACCACGTCTATGGCTGTCTATGCCGAGGGCTCAGCCCAGGACGACGTTCTGTGGGCGCTCGGTCTGCTGCTGATGGGCATGAGCCTCATCTTCATCCTGATTATCCATCTCATTGGCCGCAAGGGGGCGAAGGCTCGTGGCTAGCACGCGCATCCATATCGACGAGGCGAGACTCGGGCGTGTCCAAAAACAGGACCGCATCGCCACGGGCGTGTTGACGGCGATCGTCGCCATCGTCATGCTCGTCGTCATTTCCATGGTGGCCTATATCCTGTTCGAGGGCATTTCGACGCTGTTCCAGCCGGGCTTCCTCACGCAGCCCGCGCGTGCCAACGGAACCCAGGGCGGCGTGCTCTATCAGCTGTTCGACTCGTTCTATCTGCTGCTGATCACCCTGATCATCTCGGTGCCCATCAGCCTGGGCGGCGCGGTCTTCCTGGTCGAGTACGCGCCGGACGGGCCCATCCGCGACATCGCCTCCACCGCCATCGAGACGCTGTCCTCGCTGCCTTCCATCGTCGTCGGCATGTTCGGATTTCTGGTGTTCTCGGTTCAGCTGGGCTGGAAGTACTCCATCATCTCCGGCGCCGTCGCGCTCACCATGTTCAACATCCCCATCCTGGTGCGCGTGATCCAGCAGGCGCTCGAGGACGTGCCGCAGACCCAGCGCGATGCGTGCCTGGCCATGGGCCTTACTCGTTGGGAAGCCACGCTGCACATCCTGATCCCCGAGGCCATGCCCGCCATCGTGACCGGCATCGTGCTTTCGGCCGGCCGCGTGTTTGGCGAGGCCGCGGCACTGCTCTTTACCTCGGGCATGAGCTCGCCGGTGCGTCTGAACTTCTTGAGCTTTAACCTGTCGAGCCCCACTTGCGCTTGGAACGTGTTCCGTCCCGGCGAGTCGCTCGCCGTGCACATCTACAAGATCTATGGCGAGGGCAGCCCCGAGGCCCAGCAGATCGTCTGGGGCACCGCCGCACTGCTGATGATCTGCGTGCTGCTGTTTAACGTAATCGCCCGCATCGTGGGCAAGCAACTGGCAAGGAAGATGACGGCCGAATGAGCGAGATGAATGCAACGCCCGCAACCGAGGCGGCCACGTCCGAGACCCAGGACTTTCTGTCGAGTGTGGGGGAGAGCGAGAAGCGCGTTCGCGTGAGCGGCAGGGCCGTGAGCGACGAGGTCGTGCTCTCCACCAAGGACGTCAACGTGTACTATGGCGACCACCATGCGCTGCACAACACGTCGCTCGACTTTCACAAGGGCGAGATCACGGCGCTCATCGGGCCTTCGGGCTGCGGCAAGTCGACCTTCTTGCGTAGCCTCAACCTTATGAATCGCGAGATTCGCGGCTGCCGCGTGGAGGGCGAGATCAACTACCGCGGGCGCAACGTGAATACCAAGACCGAGAACACCTACGAGCTGCGCCGCTCCATTGGCATGGTGTTCCAGCAGCCCAACCCGTTCCGCAAGTCCATTCGCGACAACATTACATTTGCGCCTAGGCGTCACGGCATCACCGACCGCGATGAGCTTGATCGTATGGTCGAGGAGAGTCTGCGCGGCGCTGCACTGTGGGACGAGGTCAAGGACAAGCTCGACAAGAGCGCCTACGCGCTTTCGGGCGGCCAGCAGCAGCGTCTGTGCATCGCGCGCACGCTGGCGCTCAATCCCGACGTGATCCTGTTTGACGAGCCCTGCTCGGCGCTCGACCCCATCTCGACGCTGGCGATCGAGGACCTGATGTCGTCGATCGTTGCCGACCGCGCCATCGTCATCGTGACGCACAACATGGAACAGGCGTCGCGTGTGTCCAACCGCACGGCGTTCTTCTACATGGGCGATATGGTCGAGTACGACGAGACCGACGAGATTTTCCAGCGGCCCAAGGACAAGCGGCTGAATGATTACCTCACCGGCATGTTCTCCTAGTCCGGGACATGCTTGAGGCCCGCGGCGGCCACGGTCGCCACGGGACTGATTGGAGAGGCGGGTCATCTCTTTCGGGAGATGGCGCGCCTTTTTGCTCTGCGACCGAAACGACCACCACAAAGGGGACAGGCACCTTCGTGGTGGTTTGGGGTGAGGCTCGCTGCTATCATGGACAACGTTGAATTTCTACGAAGGAGCAGGGCATATGGCGATTCTTTTGGGATGCGATTCCGTCAGCCTAGAGTTTCCCACCAAGCATATTTTCGATAACGTGACGCTCGGCGTGGACGAGGGCGACCGTATTGGTATCGTCGGTAAAAACGGCGACGGCAAGTCGACGCTGCTGAGTGTGCTCGCCGGCACGCTGGAGCCCGACGACGGCCGCGTGACGCACCGCCGCGACACCACGATCGGATTGCTCGGCCAAAAGGACAACCTGGTCGATACCGACACCGTGCATCATGCCGTTGTCGGCGACACGCCCGAGTACGAGTGGGCGTCGAGTCCGCGTACGCGCCAGATCCTGGTCGGCCTTATTAGCGATGTGCCCTGGGAGGGCGCGGTGGGCGAGCTTTCGGGCGGTCAGCGCCGTCGCGTGGACCTCGCGCGCCTGCTGATCGGCGATTACGACGTGCTTATGCTCGACGAGCCTACCAACCACCTGGACATGCGTACCATCAACTGGCTCGCGCGTCACTTAAAGGCCCGCTGGCAGCGCGGTCAGGGCGCGATGCTCGTGGTCACGCACGATCGCTGGTTCTTGGACGAGGTCTGCACCAGTATGTGGGAGGTCCACGACGGCCAGGTCGATCCTTTCGAGGGCGGTTACTCCGCATATATCCTGCAGCGCGTAGAGCGCGACCGTATGGCCGCGGTTACCGAGGAGCGTCGTCGCAACATGGCGCGCAAGGAGCTCGCGTGGCTGAGCCGCGGTGCCCAGGCGCGCTCCACCAAGCCCAAGTTTCGCGTGGATGCCGCTCGCGAGCTCATCGCCGACGTACCGCCCGTACGCGACGAGCTGGAGCTCAAGCGCCTGGCGGTGAGCCGCCTGGGCAAGCAGGTTATCGACGTGGTCGACGTGGACGCCGGCTATGCGGATACCGATGGCGCGCCCAAGCAGGTACTTTCCGACGTGACTTGGCTCATCGGTGCGGGCGACCGCTATGGACTTTTGGGCGAGAACGGCGCTGGCAAGTCGACGCTGCTCGACGTGATTCAGGGCAAGATTGAGCCCACGCGCGGCCGCGTGAAGATTGGCCAGACGGTGCGCTTTGGCGTGCTGTCGCAGCAGCTCGAGGAGCTCGAGCCCTACATGGGCGATACGATCCGCGAGGTTCTCGGCAACTATAAGAAGTACTACGTCATCGACGGCAAGGAGATTTCGCCCGAGAAGCTCTGCGAGCGCCTGGGCTTTACGACCCAGCAGCTCTGGAGCCGCATCGGCGATCTTTCGGGCGGCCAGCGCCGTCGCCTGTCGCTGTTGCTGACGATCCTGGACGAGCCCAACGTGCTTATCCTGGACGAGCCCGGTAACGACCTGGATACCGACATGCTCGCGATTGTCGAGGATTTGCTGGACGGCTGGCCCGGCACGCTGATCCTGGTGACACACGACCGCTTCTTGATGGAACGCGTGACCGACCAACAGTGGGCGCTGCTCGACGGTCACCTGACGCATATGCCCGGCGGTGTCGACCAGTACCTGCGCCTGTGCAACGCCACCGCCGAGGGTGAGCCCGTGGGTGCGCCGAGTGCCAAGACCGGCACGTTTGGCACCGGTGCCGCGGCGGCTGCGGCCGAAAAGCCCAAGTCGAGCGGCCAGCCCAATGGTCTTTCCAACGCCGAGCGCCAGAAGCTCCGCCGCGAGGTGAGCTCGCTCGAGCGCAAAATGGAGACGCAGCGCGCTCGCGTGGAGGAGGCCGAGGCCGCGATGGCCCAGGTCGACCCCACCAACTACACGGCGCTGGGCGAGCAGCAGGCAAAGATTGACGAGGTTCACGCCGCCATGGACGAGTTGGAGATGGCGTGGCTCGAGGCGAGCGAGAAGCTCGAGGGCGAGGAGTAGTCGAGGATGATCAAGGCCGCATTTTTCGATATCGACGGCACGTTGCTGAGCTTTAAGACCCATCGGATTCCGGCATCGGCGCAGCAGGTGCTCGACAGCTTTCGCGAGCAGGGGATTGCGTGCGTGATTGCCACGGGTCGCCCGACCTACCAGATGCCGGATTGGCTGTTCGACTTGGGATGGGATGCGTACATTACGCTTTCGGGCCAGCACTGTTTTGACGCTGACGGCGTTTACCGCAGTTGCCCAATTGATCCGGAGGACGTCGCGGCGATCGTGTGCCAGGTGGCGCAGGGTCGCTACGACTCGCTGTGCATGCAGGGCGAGAACTCGTTTGTGAACCGTCTGTCCAAGCGTGTGGTGGCGGCTGCCGACAATGCCGGAATCTCGTATCACGAGGAGCCTTTTGAGCATGCTTTCGATGCACCGGTTTACCAGTTCTGCGCCTTTGTGGACCCGGCCGACCAGGGCATAGTTACCGATGTCCTGTCGCATTCTACAACCACACGCTGGTGCGACCTGTTCTGCGACATTATTCCGGCCAACGGCGGCAAGGACCTGGGCGTGGCGGCGACGCTGGAGCGCCTGGGCATCGACGCGAGCGAGGCGATTGCCTTTGGCGACGGCGAGAACGACCTGTCGATGTTTGCCGCCGTGGGCACGAGCGTGGCCATGGGCAACGCACAGGACACGGTGAAAGCTGCGGCGACCTATGTGACGACCGCCGTGGACGACGACGGGATCTATAACGCAGCGAAGCACTTTGGGCTGCTATAGCTGCGGCTCGGCACTTGGGGACGTTCCTTTTCTGCCGGTAGCTGGGGACACTCCTTGCGCGTTGCGTGCCGTGTCGCTTTGCTTGTATTACGCATTTTGTGAAGCACGGCTAACTTTTAAACAACGTAGTAAGACATGGGCAACTTTTGCGGTAAAGTGAATCAAGCAAAAGTATCCAAAGGCTAACTAGAAGCCATCGCGAAAGGCGGCCCATGGCCCTACGTGAATCCGGAGAAGACTATCTCGAATCGATCTACGTTCTGTCGGAACGTCAGGGCATCGTGCGCTCGATCGACGTTGCGGAGTACCTCGGCGTAACCAAGGCGAGCGTTTCCAAGGCCATGGCGACGCTGGAAAGCAACGGCTATGTCGAAATGGGAAAACGAGATGTTCATCTGACGGAACGCGGTATTGAGGTTGCCCGTCAAATGTGGGAGCGCCATTGCTTTTTTGTGGGGCTGCTAGAGGACGCAGGTGTAGCGCCCGAGGTTGCCTCGCAAGAGGGCTGCCACATGGAGCATTGCCTGAGCGAGGAGAGCTTTGAGAAGCTAAGATCGATGTTGGGGCGGGAAGATGTGGCGGGCCCAGCAACGGAAGCCTAATTGATCCCCAGTAGCGCGGAGTTCGCGCAAAGCGCGAACCAGCGACCGGGACCAGTAGCCCCACCAACAAAGTTCAATTCAGACAGGGAACCCCGCTAGCAAGCGATGCCCAAGAACCACCAGCAACGTCACCGCAGGCCGGGGTCGGGCTTGGTTTTGAAAACATTCCGCAGACCAGAAGTGCCCCCGTTCGTAGCTCCGAAGGAGCAGAACGGGGGCGCTTCATTGGTCGAGGACGTTTTCAAAACCAAGCCCGACCCCGGCCGGAGGGACCACGAGTGCTACAGGTTCTTGACACCCATCGCGCGCATGGCGTTCAGGATGGCGATGATCGCCACGCCCACGTCGCCAAAGACGGCAAGCCACATGTTGGCGATGCCGAGCGCCGCGAGCACCAGGATCAGCAGCTTAATGCCCAGCGCAAAGATGATGTTCTGCCAAACAATCGTCATGGTCTTGCGCGCCACGCGGATCGCGCGGGAGATGTTGGACGGCTTGTCGTCCATCAGCACCACGTCGGCAGCTTCAATTGCGGCGTCCGAGCCCATGGCGCCCATGGCGATTCCGACGTCGGCGCGCGTGAGCACGGGTGCGTCGTTGATGCCGTCACCGACAAAGGCGAGCTTGCCCTTGCCGCTCTCGGTTGCAAGCAGCGCCTCGACACGCTCGACCTTGTCGCCTGGCAGGAGCTGCGCGTGGAACTCGTCGAGCCCCAGCTGCTTGGCCACAGACGCTGCAACCTCCTCGCGGTCGCCCGTGAGCATGACGGTGCGTTTGACGCCGGCAGCGTGCAAGTCGCGAATAGCCTGCTCGGCATCGGCCTTTATGGTGTCGGCAATTACGATATGGCCGGCGTACGTGTCATCGACCAGCACATGGAGGATCGTACCGACGACCTCGCAATTGGGAGCGTCGATACCGGCCGCAGCAAGCATCTTGGCGTTGCCGACGACGACGCGCTTGCCGTCGATGGTTGCCGTGAAACCGTGACCCGCGACATTGGCGGAGTCGCTCACGCGATTCTGGTCGAGCTCACCCTGGTAGGCGGCACGTATGGACCGTGCGATGGGGTGATCGGAAAACGACTCGGCAAGGGCCGCGACTTCGAGCAGCGACTGCTCGGTATAACCTGCCTCGGGGTGTACCGCCACGACCGAAAACGTGCCGTTGGTGAGCGTGCCGGTCTTGTCAAAGACGACGGTGTCCACTTCGGCGAGCGTCTCGAGGTAGTTGGAGCCCTTGATGAGGACGCCCAGCTTGGATGCGCCGCCGATGCCGCCAAAGAAGCTCAGCGGGACGCTGATCACGAGCGCGCACGGGCAGCTGACGACCAGGAAGGTCAGGCCGCGCAGGATCCAGTCGGACCAGGCGCCGGTGACCAAGCCGCCGCCGAGCGCGAGTACCGCGGCCGCGCCGGTGACGGCGGGCGTGTAGACGCGGGCGAAGCGCGTGATGAAGTTCTCGGTACGCGCCTTCTTTTCGCTGGCGTTTTCTACGAGCTCCAGGACGCGCGCGACGGTGGACTCGCCAAATGGCTTGGTGGTGCGCACGTGGATGAGGCCCGTCATGTTGATGCAGCCGCTGATGATATCGTCTCCGGTTTTGGCCGGGCGGGGAATCGATTCGCCGGTAAGGGCGGCGGTGTCGAGTTGCGTCTCGCCTTCGACGATGACGCCGTCGATGGGTACGCGCTCGCCGGGCTTGACGACGATGACGGTGCCGACGGCGATGTCATCGGGGGAGACCTGCTCGAGTGTGCCGTCGGGTTGCTCGACGTTGGCGTAATCGGGCGCGATGTCCATCATGGCGCTGATCGATTTGCGGCTCTTGCCCACGGCGTAGGCCTGGAACAGCTCGCCGACCTGATAGAACAGCATGACAGCGGCGCCTTCGGCCATGTGCGGATCGGTGTCGGGGAAGAGCACCATGGCAAACGCGCCGATGGTCGCGACGGCCATGAGGAAGCTTTCGTCGAAGGCCTTGCCGCGGCGGATGTTGTTGTATGCCTTTTGGAGCACGTCGTAGCCGGCAATTAGGAACGGCACCAGGAACAGCACGAAGCTGGCGTAGACGTTACCCGGGGTGCCGAATGCGGCGGTAAGGGTACCGAGCTCCTCGAGGGCGTACACCACCGCAAAAATACCTAGCGCTACCAGGATACGATTGCGCTTATGCTCAAGGGACTCTTTCTTCTTGCGCTTCTTCTTTTTCTTTGTGGGATCGGCGGCTGCCATGATTCAAACCTCCCATTTGAATGTATGAACACTCGCTCATATAATTTCGCGAGCAAAGGCCGCGGCAAGCGCGGCCTTTTGGGTTGGCGTTAACCTGGGCTAGAGAATGATCTCGCAGTCCGGCTCGGCGTCGGCCGTAAACTCCACGACGCGGTCGAGCACCTCGTCGAACTCGGCGTCATCGGCCTCGAGCGTCAGCTTCTGGGTCATAAAGTTAACGGACACGGATTTGACGCCCTCGAGCTTGGCCAGCTCGTCCTGAAGCTCGCGCGCACAGTTGGCGCAGTCGATCTCGTCGAGCTTGAACTGCTTTTTCATGGTGGGTTCCTTTCCCTGTCTTGCGGCTTGGGTGCAGGCCGCGCTGGTACCGTGGTTGGTCGCTATTCGCAGATGTGGCTCATGCCCTGGTTGAGCATGGTATAGACATGATCATCGGCGAGCGAGTAGAGGATATTGCGCCCGTCGCGCCGGAATTTAACTAGGTGCGACTGCTTGAGCGTGCGCAGCTGGTGTGACACCGCAGACTGCGAGGTCGCGGTCGCTTCGGCGATGTCTGCCACGCAGAGTTCGCGGCCCATGAGGGCGTAAAGGATCTTGATGCGCGTTGTGTCGCTAAAGACCTTGAACAGGTCGGCAAGGTCGTACAGCAGCTCCTCGTCGGGAAGGTCCTCGGGCGAGCAGGTGGTGGGGACGTCGGGCACGATGGTGGTGTCGATGCCGGACTCTATTTCATCAACGCGGATACTCATTGCAATATCCTTTCATATGAACATGCGCTCATATAACTTACTTCCGAGTATATGAGCGTAAGTTCATATGTCAATATAATTCGCGATTTTTTTTGCTATCGATTGGTCCTGGTGGCGGCTAAGGGCATCGGTGGGCGCGGATAAGGCCGCCGATGTCAACGTGGGTACCTTAGCGACGTGCAAAAACGGGCCGATATCCACTTGGATATCGGCCCGCATTGCGTCGCTTGAGAAGGACGTCTCGGCGTGTCGCTTTTGCGCGGGGCGCTATGGTCCGGCAAATATTGCTCGCGAATGGAGCCTCTGCCTGGCAACCTACTTGGCAAACAGGTTCTTGAGGTTGAACTCGGCTTGGACGGTGCGGAGCATGAGGTCGGTGTCGTCGAGGCCCAGGTGCTGCTCGTTGGCGTCGGCAGCGAGGGTGCCGCGTCGGCGGGCCCAGTTTTCGAGTGCGGCGGGCGCGGACTCGCGGGGGAGCGAGCGCACGTCGGCGTCTAGGCTGCGGCAGATCTGGCGCGAGTCGATGACGATGATCTTGCCGGCACGGCGCGCCTCGGCGTAGCCGTCCAGGTGAATCTTGAACCAGCTGTCCTCAAAGGCGGCGTTGTGCGCCATGTACGGGTACTTCTTCATGAGCTTGAGCAGCTGCCTCTGCAGTTCCTTGTTCTCGCGGAACGGCTTTTTGCCGTCGATATCGGCCCAGGTAATGTGGTGGATATTCGACAGCGGTACGTCCTCGCCGCGATAGATGTCGGGCAGACCGCAGTAGTGCGCCTCGGCGTCGTGCGGGACGGCGTCGCTGGTGAGGTCCATGATCTCCCAACCCACGTTGATGATGTAGCCGCGCTCGGGTGCACGGCCGGTGGTCTCGATGTCGATGCCCAGCACGGTGCCCTGGATGGGCTTGCGGGCGTAGGCGACGCCGAGCGCGTCGCGGTCGCCGCGGATCTCGCGCATGACGGACGCGGCAGTGCGCTTTTGCATCTTGCCGATGGCGGCACAGGTGTCGGCGTCGGACAGGCCGCGCGAGAGCGTCGCGGGTGTCACGTTGCGCAGGCGCGCCTCGCCAATCTGGTCGCACAGGTCGCGGTTGCGGTCGGCCAGGTCGCGCACGGTGGCAAAATCGAAGCCGGGGTCGTCCTCGGCGGTAAAGTATTCGGTCTCGAGCACCTTGAGGGCCTCTTCGCCTTTCTGGCGCTCGGACTCCATGGCGCCGTGGTCGCCGTAGATAAACATGGGGATAAACGGCTGGCGCTCGTATTCGAGTGCTTGCGAAACGTTCATATAACTGCTCCTTGGACGGGCCGCGTCGTGCGGCTCGGGTTTGTCGAGTTATGGCGAGATGATAGTTTACCATGGGCAACTACTGGCATCGCGCCTAGGACAATTACAATACCCTAGTTGAACGCTAGGACTTTTACAATGCTGCCGAAAGACACGAAAGGTTCCATCCGTCATGGATTTGCTGATTGATATTCTGCTCGACGCCGGCAAGGACACGCTCTCGCTGGTGCCGTTCTTGTTGATGACATATCTGGTCCTCGAGACGCTCGAGCATGTGGCAGGCGATCGCGTCAACGGCGCCATCAAGCGTGCCGGCGCCGCTGGCCCCGTGGTTGGCTCGTTGCTGGGCATGGTGCCGCAGTGCGGCTTTTCGGCCATGGCGGCAACGCTATACGCCGGTCGCGTCGTGACGCTGGGTACCCTGGTGGCGGTGTTTCTCTCGACCTCCGACGAGATGCTGCCGCTGCTACTTGCCGAGCAGGTTCCCGTGCAGACTATGGCGATGCTTTTGGCTTCGAAAGCGCTGATTGCGCTGGTCACGGGCTTTATCGTGGATGCCGCCATTCGCGGTCTGCGTCGCAACGCCCGCGCGCATGCGGCGATTCGCCGTACCGTGTTGGGAACCGCTGTCAATCCGGCACATGTTAACTGCGCGCATGACGATCACAGCGGCGGTGACATCATCGACGAGGTGGCCGAGGCTGGCGTGAGCGCCGACCACATCCATGAGCTGTGCGAGCGCGACCATTGCGGTTGTGATGACGACGAGGACGAGCACGAACATGGACATGTCCACGATCACGGTCATGAGGGCGAGCATGAACACCATCATGGCCATGGTCACTCTCACTCACACGAAGGTGCGCCCGTCCTGTCGATTATCCGCAGCGCCATCTCGCATACCGTGCAGGTATCGGTATTCATTTTCCTAGTGACGCTGATTCTGGTCGCCGTGCTCGAGACCTTTGGTGAGTCCGCAATCGAGCAGTTCCTGCGCGGCAACGAGACGCTCGCCGTTCTGGGTTCGGCGCTTGTCGGCCTGATCCCCAACTGCTCGGCGAGCGTGGTCATTACGCAGCTGTATCTGGAAGGCGCGCTGCAACTGGCACCGATGCTCGCCGGCACGCTCATTTCCGCCGGCGTGGGCTACCTGGTCCTGTTCCGCACCAACCGCAGCGCTCGCGAAAATGCCGTGTTCCTGGTCATGATGTACGTCATCGGCGCCGGCTGGGGACTCGTCCTATCCGCCTTCGGCCTCTAAGTAGGCCTAACAAAACGGGCTTCAAAATAGCCATGCCCGGCGCCTGCACAATGCGGCGACGCATGGCATTTTGAAGCCCGTTTTTTTGTTGAGCCACGGATCCTGAGCGCTCACACCGGTCAGAACAAAAAGGCAAATTTCCGGGCATAGCCTAAAAATCTGCCTTGGTTAGCGCAGCAGCTCGGTGAGGTTGCGCTTAAAGCGGGCGCGGTCTTCGCCGGTGAAGGCTGCCGGCCCGCGGGTGCGACCGCCAGCGCGGCGTACCTTCTTTTCTTCGTGGCGAATAAACAGCTGCATGTCGATGGTCGCCTTGTCGTACACGCGCCCGCGCACGCCGATGGCGGCGGCATCGCGGCCGAGCACCATGCTCGCCAGGCCAATGTCCTGCGTCACGACCACATCGCCCGCCTGCAGACGCTCGACAATGGCAAAGTCGGCGCTATCGGCGCCCACGCTCACGTCGAGCGTCGTGACCCAAAAGCCGTGTCGTGCGTGCTCGGCATCGCGCGGATCGTCGCGGCGAATGTGGCGTTCCAGGTTCTGCGTGCTGTTGCCGGCGATAACCACGGCGACGCCCGCCCGCCGCGCGCAGTCGATCGACTCACGCGTGACCGGGCAGGCGTCGCCATCAATAAACAGCGTTCGCGGCATCTAGCGCACCAGCTTGCCAAAGCGGATAGCACGAATAATCAGCGTCACGCCAAACACCAGGAGCGCGGCGCCGCTAAAGATGACGAGCATCTTTGCCGACCACAGCGGATAGATAAACACGAACACGCCGGCGATGATGGAGAGCGCGCCGCTCAGGATAGCGAGGGCGCGGTTAGACGAAAGCTCGGATTCCAGAATGGACATGACACCTTCGACAATCCAGCCAAAGCCGGCCACGACCACCACGAGCGTGGTGAGCGTCGCGGTCGAGAAGGCCTGGTTGCGCAGGATTATGACGCCGCCCAGAATGATGATCAGGTTGGAGATGATGCTCGTGACGCGCCAGCCGGCGGGCAGCAGCGGCTCAAAAATGGCGGTGAACAGCCTGACGCCAGCCGTGATCACAAAGTAGAAGCCCAGGACGGTCGTCAGGAAGACGAGGGACTTGGCGGGCGCAAACAGCAGCGCGATGCCGGCAAGCAGTGCGATGACGCCCGTGGCGGCGTAGATCCAGCGCACGGCCTTGATTGCCTTGCCTGCCATGCTTTTCTCGTCAAATCCAAACAGATTCGACTGCTGGTCGTCGTTCTTAAAGATGCCCATGAGGTCTCCTTTCCGCACGGCGTTTGCCGTCATTGTTGTTTTTGCGGCGTATGCCGCAGTTGCTACAACAAGTATCGCCTAAAGGCACCGGCGTATGGGTTGGGGAGGGCGAAGTGTAACCCAAAGGTCCCGATTTGTTCTCGTTGTTCCCCATGTCGCGTTTTTCTATTCAACAGGTGTAGAACATTGCGGCCCTGTTCGTTATTGCCTGCGTTTTAGGTTAGATTTTCCTAAGAACAATTGCCTTGTATTGGGGGTCTCTATGAACGAAGCTGTTCCCGCGGCGCCGTCGAGCGTGGAGTTGATGGCAAAGCAAGGTTGCGAAAAACTCGGTCTGGAATCGTTTGACGCGCTGGTCCGTCGTGCCCGCACATGCCGTCGATTTGACGAGTCCATGCGCGTACCGCGCGAGTTTTTGCTTGAGCTGGCAGAGCTGGCGCACCTGGCTCCCTGCGGCGCTAATGCTCAGCGTCTGCGTTTTCATGTGGTGAGCGACGCCGAGGAGTGTTCGAGCTTATTTGAAAAGCTCACATGGGCTGGTGCGCTCAAGGATTGGTCGGGTCCTGTCGAGGGCGAGCGCCCGACCGGCTATATCGCGATCCTTGCCGAGCGTCCCGCTCCGGGCAAGCCTGCCGCGCCAATCACCGAGGCAGACGCTGGTATCGCCGCGCAGACGATGATGCTCGCCGCCCGCAGCGCTACGCCCGAGGTGGCGGCGTGCATGTTCAAGGCTTTTCCGCCTCGTGCGATTGATGTCATGGGACTTGACGGCGACAAGTACGAGGTCAAGCTGATCATGGTCTTTGGCGTTCCCGCCGAGACACAGGTGATCGATGCAATTGATTCCAACCCCGACGGCTCTATTAATTACTGGCGTGACGAGGCACAGGTACACCACGTACCCAAGCGTCCACTCGCCGACGTACTGGTGTAGTTGAGCGTCGCCCCGGCGTGATCCGGCGGTAAACCACCACAAAGGTGCCCGTCCCCTTTGTGGTGGTACGAGGGGAGGGCATGTGGCCGATCTGTATTTGGCGCGGCATGGGCAGACCGAGCTCAATGTGCAGAACATTTTGCAGGGCTGGCACGATTCGCCGCTTACGGTGCGCGGGCGCGAGCAGGCACTGGCGACGCGCGCGGCGTTTGAGGCGCGCGGCATCTCCTTTGACCATGCGTATTCGTCTCCGTTGGGTCGGGCACGGTGTACGGCAGAGCTGATCGTTGGCGAGGGCCGTTCCATAGAGCTGGTCGATGACCTGCGCGAGTGGCATTTGGGATCGTTGGAGGGCACATCAAACCGCGAGATGCCGGCGCAACCCTGGGGCGATTATCCGGTCGCCTTTGGTGGCGAGTCTGAAGGCGAGCTTCGGGCGCGCATGGTTGCAACGCTGTCCCGTATTATGGCTCGACCGCAGCACGATTGTGTGCTTGCAGTCTCTCATGGCTCTGCCTGCCAGGAGTTTCTTGAGTATGTGGTCGGCGGGGGAGAACAGCCCGACAACGGCGCCGTGCTTCATTTTAGCTATTGTGATGGGGCGTTTTCGCTCCTTGATTGGTAACGAGCGAAAGGACCCCCCTATGAATAAAGATCTGTATCTGGTCCGTCATGGACAGACGATATTCAACCTTAAGCGCATTATTCAGGGTTGGAGCGATTCGCCACTCACGCAGCTTGGTTGCGACCAGGCGGTGCGCGCCGGTATGTTCTTGCGTGCGCGCGGCATCGAACCCGATCATGCCTACACCTCCACACTGCACCGCACCGAGCAGACTATCGCCAACCTGTGGCCGGGCCTTGCCTACGAGCGCCTTGATGGCCTGCGCGAGTGGTTTTTTGGCGACTTTGAGGCCGAGCGCGTGATGCTCATGCCCGAGCGCCCATGGCGTGACTTTTATCGTCAGTTTGGTGGTGAGGGGCAGATGCAGGTGCGCGAGCGCATGGTGTCGACGTTGACCGATCTTATGCGAAGTCCGGACCATTCGTGCGTGCTCGCGGTGAGCCATGCCTCAGCCATCAAGGAATTTTTGGACCACGTGAGGGGAGCGGCGGCCGACGAGCGTGAGCGCGTGCCGGGCAACTGCTCAGTGCTGCATTTTGCATTTGACGATGCAGCCGATACGTTTGATCTGGTCGAAGTCTTTACGCAAGAAGACTATGCGCGCGAGCTGGGGGTTGAGCCGCTCGTGGCGGCATCGGGTCCGCAGCGCGGGTAGCGCGGGCGTGGCGATACGGATCGCCGATGTCATTGCTCGATGTGAAAGGGGCGGGGATGCATGCGCATGTATCCCCGCCCCTTGTTTGTTGAGCTGCCGAGTCTTTGTACTGGGCGTTTACGCCCTGTTAGAACCTTGCGATCTGGTGGGTGAGCAGACCCGTTGGAACCTGCGGTGCGCCGCCGGTGACCTGCGCGGCGGGGAATAGCGCGGCAACGGTAAAGTTGAACGGCTCTTTGCCCGTGTAGGTGCCGGCTGTGCGTGCCTCGTCTGCCAGGAGCTGCGCCGCCCCTGCCAGCGCGGCAGCATAGGTGGGATCGTCAGCCGGCGTCGGCTCCGGTGCCTGGTCGAGCATGGCTCGGATGGCGGCAACGGCGTCCTCGCGCTTGACCTCCCACACGCGGTGCGTAATGCCGGCGGGGTCGGTGACGGCATAGAGCGACGCGCCCTCTTTGGCGGCGCCGAGGATGATATCCATGACGGGCGAGGCCTCGTAGGCGAGCGTTACAGGGCGCGGCTGGACCTTAAGCTCGGCGATTGCGCGGGCGGCTGCGGTCGCACCTGCGGGGGTCGCGCCGTCGCCCGCCAGTACGCCGGCCGGGCAAATCGCCACGACACCCGTCACGCGACCCGGTTCGCCCGAGCACTCGTACACGTAATACGCCGCGCCCGGATCTTTGAGCATAAGCCCGTCGGCGATGGCGTCGCGCAGGGCGTCGTTGCTGCTCAGGATACCGCCCATCTGCGGCAGCGCTTCGAGCACGCGGTCCTGAGCTGGGCGGATGCAGGGAAACGGAAGTGCTTTCATGGGCGGTCCTAACGCGCGAGTCGGTTTGTTCGCGGCTTATTATGCCCCAACTTGGACGCTTGCGTCCCAGAGCGTGTTGTCAACAAGCGCGATGAGTACGTTCTGGCAGCGAACGATATCGGCATGGGCCCCGGCTCGTTGGGCTTATGCGCGAGCACCAACGAGCCGGGGCCGTAGCTCATGCAATTGCGGTTACCCGGCTTGCCGGCAATGACGGCGGTATCGGTGCAGCCGGTAAAGAAGCCGACGGTCGTGTCCGCGTTCCAGCCATCGCCTAGGGTGACGGTATCCATATGGCAGATGTAGACGAGCCGCGCCTCGCCGCTCGCGCCCGGCACGGTAATCATAAGGTTGCAGCGCCCGGGGAACACTTCGAGCTCGCGTATCTCTGCGGTGTCCAGCACGGGCGAATCGAGTTTGGCAACATATGTCTCGACCAGGTCTTTGATATGTTGTTCGATCTCGAGCTCATACGCGCCGGGGTCTGAGCTGTCAATCTTCACAAGCTCCTGCGCAAGCCGCCAGGCAAAGTCCTCATCAACCATATGCAACTTCACAATCAGCCTGCTTTCCAAACCGATTGTAAGCCACCTGGAAGATTCGCGACGTGCATGTTGTAGCAGTATTTACCGTTCGCAGGCTGAGCAATCGCGTTTGCCGTCCGTGCGGGCTCGCAAACGGCATAGTGGGTACGTATCTTTCATGGACGACATGCTGTGCGACATATCTGCCTTTCGGTATCACCGGATACCTCCACAGGTCTTGGCAATAATGCCGGACCTGCCCGATTCTGCGGACGATCCGCGCAGGGAACGCCTTTGTGAGCATCCGCTCGTCAAGCATTTCTTGGACACCCCGTTACACGTGTTGGCGCAGGGCGGCTGCGGACGTAAAGGCGGTCGCATTGTAAGACATGTTTGGAACGGGGGGAGGCCGTTTGGCTCCGTGCGGCAGACGGAGTTTGGCCTTGATGTCGCGTCCCCGCTCTTTACGCTGCTGACCCTGGCTTCCTCGGTCTCAAACGAGCGTCTGATCATGTGCATGTATGAGATGTGCGGCACCTTTACCGTGTGCAAGATTGCGCCTCAGGTAAAGTTGGCGCTTGAGCAGGCATATGGGAGCCGGTGGGGTGACGCACGGTCGGGCTGGGAAAACGTAAAGGATGCCTCGGGGAATCCAACGGACTTGTGGAAACGACCTCCCTTGATCGAGCTCTCTGACCTTACGGAGTTCGCCAATAAGATCCAGGGACTCCGCGGTGCTAAATCGTTCACACGTGCCGCGAAATGCATTACGGGGGTTGTGGCATCGCCGCTTGAGGTCCAAGCTTCGATGCTGTTTGGCCTTTCGAGGCTGCGCGGCGGCGAAGGGCTGCGCCTTACCAATAATGTCGAGATTCGCATGACGCGCAGCGCCCGCCTGATTTCGGGGCTTGATAGGCGCTACGCCGATATCTTGCTGTCAAATAAGGAGGGCAGCCGAGAGTGCCTGGTTGAATGTCAAGGTAAAGCCATTCACGGATTCATAGAATCCAAGATCTCGGACTCCGATCGAACGACGGCCCTTCAGACGATGGGATATCCCGTCGTTCTGATGACCTATGGTCAGCTGGTTGACTCCGATGCCTTCCGCGTGGTGATGGAGCTTATCATGTCCTATCTCGATATGCCGTTGAAAGACAAGACGCCGCGGCAGCAAGAGCTCGAACGGCGACTTCGTGAGGAGATTTTTATCGATTGGGCGGGAATGTAGCCGCGCGGGTGGAAAACGGTCGCGGAAGCTAGGGTTTTAGTTGCGAATAGCCTTCAATTGCTCCTTGGAATTGGCTTGAAAAGTGCTACCTAGAGCAAGTTATTTCGGAAAATGGACAGTCAACATTAGTTTGGCATATAGAGATCGATTTTTACCTACTAAAACCCCTGATAAAGCTGTTTGTAAAAGCAGTTGTGCTTAGCGACTAGGGCCTCACTGTCGATTATCCGAAAAAACTTATTATGGGTAGCATTTTCAAAACCAGCCGGAGCAACGAAATCGGCCCCCGTTTCGTGAAAACGGGGGCCGAATGGGCGTCGTGGCCTGTCTGGCAGGCTTGTCGCCGACGCTACTTGATCACGCGCACGCGATGCATCGACGGAATCTGCTTGAGCGCCTCGATGGTGCTGCTGTTCAGGTGCTCGTCGGTGTCGAACATGGTGTAGGCGTTCTCGCCAGCGGACTCGTTGGTCATACGCTGCACGTTGGCGTTGTCCTTGGCGAGAATGGCCGTGATCTGGCCGATCATGTTGGGCACGTTGGCGTGCAGGCAGGCGATGCGGCTCGCGGCGCGCGCCTTGCCCATGCTGCAGGCGGGGTAGTTGACGCTGTGCGCGATATTGCCGTTTTCCAGGTAATCCTTGAGCTCGCTGATCGCCATGTCGGCGCAGTTGGCCTCGGCCTCGCCGGTGCCGGCGCCCGAGTGCGTGGTGATAAACGTATTGGGCATCTTGACGGTCTTGGGCGTGGCAAAGTCGCAGCTAAACCAGCTAAGCTTGCCCTCGCGCAGGGCGGCGTCGACGGCGTCCTCGTCAATGATGGTCTCGCGCGCGTAGTTGATGAGCACGGCGTCGGGTGCCAGCAGGTTGATTTGCTCGGTACTGATCATGCCGATGGTGTCGGCCTTGCTGGGCACGTGCACGGTGAGGTAGTCGCAGCCGCGGCAGAGGTCCTCGAGCGTGCCCACGCGCTGCACCTCGCGGCTCAGCACCCACGCGTGCTCGACGGAAATGAACGGATCGTAGCCGTAGACATCCATGCCCAGATCGACGCAGGCGTTGGCGACCTTGGAGCCTACGTTGCCCAGACCGATAACGCCGATGCGCTTGCCCTTGAGCTCGCGGCCCACAAAGGCCTTCTTGGCCTTTTCGGCGTCGACCTGAATCTCGGGGTCGTCGGCGTTGTCGCGCACCCAATTCATCGACTGCACGACGCCGCGGCTCGAGAGCACCAGCATGCCAAGGACGAGCTCCTTGACGGCGTTGCTGTTGGCGCCGGGGGAGTTAAAGACGACGACGCCCTTCTTGGCGTACTCCTCGACGGGGATGTTGTTGACGCCGGCGCCGCAGCGGGCGATGGCGCGGATGCCCTCGGGCAGCTCGTAGCCGTGCAGGTCGGTCGAGCGCATCAGGATGGCGTCGGCCTCCTCGGCGGTGTCCACAAACTCGTAGCCCTCGCCAAACTCGACTTTGCCGTCTTTAGTGATGTCGTCGATGGTCTTAATCTTGCGCATGAAAAACTCCTTAGCAGGTTTGGTTTAAACAGGTGGTTTGAAGTGGCTGGTCGGCCCGCGCGTTGCGGGCTAGTTAGATCGCGGACTCAAACTATGCTGCGCTTCGAAGTCCTTCATGTACGAGGCCAGGGCCTGCACGTCTTCCATGGTTACGGCGTTATAGACGCTGGCGCGCATGCCGCCCACCAGGCGATGGCCCTTGACGTTTTGAATCTGGTGCTCGGCCGCGCCTGCGACAAAGGCCGCGTCGAGCTCGGCGTCGCCGGTGCGGAAGGTGACGTTGGCGATGGAGCGACTGTCGGCTTGCGTGGTGCCATGGAAAAGCTCGCTGTGCTCGAGCAGGTCATAGAGCAGGTTGGCCTTGGCCCAGTTGCGCTCGGCCATGGCGGCGAGTCCGCCGGTCTGCTCCACCCAATGGAACACCTTGCCGCACACGTAGATGCCAAAGGTGTTGGGCGTGTTGAGCATGGAGCCCTTGGCGGCCTGGGTCTTGAGGTCCAGGTACTGCGGCGTCTGCGCAAAGGCGGGGCCTTCGGCGATGAGGTCGTCGCGCACGATGACCACGGTCACGCCCGCGGCGCCGGCGTTTTTCTGCGCGCCGGCGTAAATGAGCCCGTATCGCTCGACGTCGAGCGGCTGCGACAGAAAGCAGCTCGAGACATCGGCGACCAGCGGCACATCGCCGCAATCGGGCAGCCCGTGGTACATGGTGCCAAAGATGGTGTTGTTCTGGCAGATGTAGACGTAGTCGAGCCCATCGCCCGCGGCCTCGGCGGCAATGCGCGTGTTGATATCGGTCATGGTGGGAATGCGGTCGAAATTGGTGTCTTCGGAGCTCGCGAGCAGCATGGCCTCGCCGTACTTTGCGGCCTCCTTGTACGCTTTGTTGGCGAAGTTGCCGGTCACGACGTAGCCGGCGCGGCCGCGGCGCATGAGGTTCATGGGAATGCCCGCAAACTGCAGCGTGGCGCCGCCCTGCAAAAACAGGACACGGTAGTTGTCGGGGATGCTCAGCAGGCGGCGCAGGGTTGCCTCGGCGTCGTCGATGATCTGCTGGTACATGCTAGATCGATGGCTCATCTCGAGCACGGACATGCCGCAACCGCGGTAGTCCATCATCTCGTCGGCGATCTCGGCGAGCACGCTTGTAGGCAGCGCGGCCGGGCCAGCTGAGAAGTTGTGCACACGTGCCATCTTCTAGTTCCCCTCGTAGTCGTTTGAACGTTCGGGATACTTTAGCACAGTGGAGCGCCAGGCGCGACCGCATCACGGTAAAACTCGAGTGCGCTGCTATGATTTACAGGATGGTTACATGGGGGAGGGCGGTCGTTAGGTCTATATCACCGGGATATACCGTGACAAATACTCCTTGAGCGCCGGGTCGCATACATAAAGAAACGTTCCCAGCATGCCGCGCGTCATGAGAACGTAGTAGGCGTTGACGATAATCTTTCGTAGGTCGTCGTCGCTTGCCTTTTTCTTTGCGACGGTATCTTTGAAGTTTGCCTTGTTAACGCAGACGCCCCCTTTGTCGTTGTCGTAGTAAATGTCTGGCCCCAGAATTACGAAGCCGTAGTTGAGGTCGTAGCCCTGCACCGTGTGGATGCATCCGACCTCGTTGACGGCGTTGGGGGAGTTAACCCAATCCTTTTGACTCGAGTTCCAACGTTTAGGGATGCCCTCAATGACGATGTCGAACGCGTCTTTGTGTTTCTTCGTTTCCCACTTCCACGCAAAACCTGCCGTCATGCGGGATAGACCAACTTCCTCTTCCTTGGCTTGCTGCAGGGAACAGAAATCCTCAAATTGGTCGACGATTCCAAACTGGTATCTGGGGGTATCGCTGTCCGGATCCCCGGCTCGCGAATCGTAAGGCTCCGATGAAAAGAGTTCTTCGAATTTCATGCCGGCATGCATGTACGCCTTGTTGTCGAGTAGATCATATACAAAGTCGAGATACTCATCGCCGCCGCGTACTCGCATTTGCGTGCTTAGGCTGAACTCTTCAGTTTCAATGCCCTCTTCTTCGAGTTGGTTAAGTCACCGCTCAAGACCGTTTCGATTGAGGCCGGATGCCCTGACTTGCTGCTTGGGGTCATAAAACAGATATGCCTTGTCGCAGCATTTGAATATCCAGTCAACTTGGTTGCTCGTATGCGGAAGGCCGAGACGATCGCAGGTGCTATAGAAGGCCTTGATGCCGGAGCCCATGCTTAGATAATTACCCAGTCGATGTGCTTCATCGACAAGTAGGATGTCATAACGATCATTTTTGGTTACGTCACTGGGGCTCAAGATATCGCCAGGCTTTAGCACTGGAAGGAAGTGCGTGAGTTTCCTGAGGGTCTTCTTCAGGGAATCCATGGGGGTGACAAAACCGACCCGCAGACCGGAAAGGTTCGGCTCATTTTTGATTTTGAACATGAGACTGATGGCGAGGATTGTTTTACCTGTTCCCGGCGCGCCATTCACGACGGTTATACGTTCTCTTTTTGAGCCGCCATGTTTTGCGTCTTCATGCTCCTGTTCGAGACGTTTATAAATCGTCTCGATCGTTTCGTATTGGTCGGGCGTAAGCGTCTTGAAAGGCGAGAACTTGAACAGATCGGAGTTCTCGAGCTCTTCAATCGGATGAATCGCGTAGTTTTCTTCGCGAAGCTTTGTCCAGAGGTCTCGGAACCTCTGGCGATACTGAGGCCGCTCAAAATAATCGAATTGGGCATAGCCGTTGTTGGCATTGGTGACCTGGTATTTTTCGTCGGCACAGAACAGCTCAATAAGTCGATTCTCGAACTCGAACGTTGCGGATTGGTTGAAGGTGGGATTGTCGATCAGAAGGGTCCGGTCGAAGTCCTTGTCCACGTTTGCAGCGTGTTGTTTCATACGGCGCTGGTAGTTGGTTGTTTGGCCGATGTATGCCGTCTTGTTTCTGCTGTTGGTGAGAATGTAAAGGACGGGCCAACTCTCGTCATGATGGGCTCCAGGCTTTGGCGTGCCAAAGTCCTGAAGAGATTCGCTTGTCTCAAAGGGCTGGGGCAGGGGAAGCGTGTATTGCCGAAGGGCGAACTCATTACTCATGATGGTCCGCCTTTCTGTATTCATTAGATGATGCGTCGACGGGGTAGCGCTCGCCATTGCGCTTGAGCTTGGACGAAAGCGCCGCTGGCAGGTCGATTTCATTTAAATCTGCGAAACGCAGAAGGAAAAGGAGCGTGTCGGCGACTTCGTCTTCGATGGCTTGTCGTTGCTCGGTGTCTTCGAACATTTCTGCAATGCGCTCGTCGCTCATAAAACGAAAGAGCTGAAGGAGCTCGGAGGACTCAGTTGCCATGCCGATGGCGAGCTCTTTTGGCGTGTCATACTTGCGCCAGTCGCGTGCATCACAAAAGTCCCTGACTTGTTCCGTTATGGCATCGAGCTTATCCATCGTCCGCAACCTCCCTGATGTTCATTGTTTTATTATGGCGGTATCTGGGATTTATTGCACCTCATTTGGGGCATGCGGTTTGTTCGGTCGCGATTGCCGATAGGGGGTTTCACCATGAAAATCGAAGTTGATGTAGACCAACTGCGCGAGAGTCTGCTCGACCGCGCGGGGAGTGCGGCGGGCGTGGGTTTTCCGGCCGCCATGCTCGACGTGATGGATATCGAGGACGAGTCGCCCCAAGAGCTCCTAGCCCGAGCCGAACGCGAAGGCCTCGACCTCTGCGACTTTGCCGTCGATGGTGACGCGGACGATGACTACGGCGCAGACGAGGAATGGTAGCCGCGATTGAACTTCAACCCCATCCCTTCAATAAGAAGCGGTGAAATGGGGACTGTTTGGGCTGCTAGAAGGCCTATTCAGTCCCTATTTCACCGCAACTTATGGGTGGGGATGGCTACGACGCCAGCGTGGCGATGACGGCTTCGTCGCCGGCGTATATGAGGGTGTTGCCGTCGGGGATGATGGTTTGGCCGTCGCGCTTGAGCATCACGACGATAAAGGGGTGCTTGCCTTGTGGCACATCGCGCAGGCGCAGTCCTGCCAGGCGACCGTGGGGTGTCACGGTGACCTCGCGCAGCGTAACCTCGGCACGCTCTTCAAACGTCGGCGCGGCCATAACCAGAAGGTCGCCTTCTTCGATCACGGTATCGCCGTTGGGCAGCACCGGGTGCGCGCCGTCGCGCAGCACCAGGACTACGAGCATGTCCGTCGCACTGCCAATGTCCGCGAGCGAGCGCCCCGCAAACGGATGCCCTACACCCACCTTGAGCTTAACGAAAGACATGCCGTCCTCGTCGCGGTAGTCGTTAAACGTGCGGCGCACGTCGCCTTCCGCGTCGATCATATCGAGTTTCTTCGCCACCGCCGGCAGCAGCGAGCCCTGCACCACAATGCTCGACACGGCGATCACAAACACCAGGTCAAACAGGTCGTGACCACCGGGAACACCGACCACCACGGCAAAGAGGCTAAACACGACCGAAGCGGCACCGCGCAGACCCGCCCAGCTTACGAGCGCAACCTGGCGAGGGTTAGTCTTAAAGGGCGCCAACAGCAGGCCCACGGCGATGGGGCGGCTCACAAAGAGCATAAACGCCATGAGTGCCAGGCCCGGTAGCAGCATTTGCGACAGGCGTGCGGGCGTCACGAGCAGACCGAGCAAGAAAAAGATAGTCATCTCGGCCATCTCGGTGAGGGTATCGAAGAAGTGTGCCATTTCGACCTTGCCGGTGATGTCGCTCGCGCCCAGAACAATACCTGCCAGGTATACGGCCAAAAAGCCGTTGCCGCCCAGGTAGCTCGGCAGCGCGTAGGCCACGATCGCCACGGCGAACAAGAAGATGGTCTGCGCGCCCTCGGCCGTTGCATGTGCGCGTTCAATCAGGCGGCTGGATGTCCAGCCGATGGCAAGGCCCAGCCCCACGCCCAGGATGATCTGCTTGGCCAGCAACACGGGAGTGTCGATGTTGCCGCCCGCCGCGAGGGTCGCGAGCACCGCGGTGAGCATGTAGGCGACGGGGTCGTTGGAGCCTGATTCGACCTCGAGCAGCGAGTCGGTGCCGCCCTTTAGTGACAGGCTGTGCTCGCGCAGCACGCTAAAGACGCTCGCCGCATCGGTCGACGCCACGACCGAGCCTAGCAGCAGGCCGCCTATCCAGTCGAAGCCCAGCGCGAAGTGCGCAAAGGCGCCCGTGATGCCGGCGGTGATGACGACGCCGAGCGTGCTCAGCAGTACCGCGGGCGCGGCGACGGGCTTGGCACGGTCGATGTTGGTGTTAAAGCCGCCGTAGAACATGATGAACAGCAGCGCCGTGCTGCAGACGGTTTCGGTAAGCGCGTAGTCGCTAAAGTCGATGTGCGCGGGGCCGTTGACGCCCAGCAGCATGCCCAGCGCGATAAAGATGAGCAGGGTGGGGAAGGGGAGCTTTTTGCCGACGGGTTTGATGGTCAGGCACAAAATGATGACGAGGCCGATAAAGAGAAGTATCTGGTTCATGGATAGTGTCCGCTTCTGGGTGGTTTGCGTGGCACGGTCAATTATCTGTGGTTATTTGTACCCAAAGGTGGTGGGTTTATGGGGCCGAGCCGCGGGCGTTCGCATTATCGACACGAGGCCGGGGCGGGGGGTGGTGCTGGGTGGAGCGTTGATGATGGTGGCGCGGTATTTCCGGAGCGTGCGGGCGGCCGCTTGTGGCCGTTGGCTGTGGTGGCACTTTCCACCGTTATTGCAACGGAGTACAATGGGTAACGTTTAAGTTCAACTTGAAGTTTTAGTCGTGGCATCGGGCTTCGGCCGTAATGCAGGGAAAGGCGTTCCATGGCGATCTATGTGACATCTGATGCTCACGGGCACGTGCGCGCACTGGACGAGGCCCTTTCCAAGATCTCGCTGACGTCCGACGACACGCTATATGTGCTGGGCGACATGATCGACCGCGGTCCCGATCCGGTCGGTGTCATCAACTTGGTGCGGTCGCTGCCCAACTCTCGCGTGCTTAAGGGCAACCACGAGCAGATTATGCTCGACGCGATCATTGGCCAGGACCCGCTCGATGCCGAGACCTGGGATATCAACGGCGGCTGGACTACGCGCCAACAGCTCAACGAAATGGAATTTGAGGCATACGAGGAGCTGGTGCGCTGGGCTGCTGCCCTGCCGCTCTATGCAGTGGCAGAGACTGCCGAGCGACCGTATCTGCTGGTGCACGCCGGCATTCAGACCGAGGCGGCGCGTACGTTTTTTCTTGAGCATGGTGTCGATTGTGCCGATGGTGCGGGGGCGGTGGATGCCGATCGCGAGCTGCTGCAGCAAATGCTCGCCGTGCAGTCGTCCGATGACCTGCTCTGGATTCGCCATGGCTATTGGGATGCCCCGACGGGGCTGCTTTCTGCCGAGGGCAAGGGTCCGGTCGTGGTGAGTGGCCACACGCCCACGGTGTCGCTGGGGCGCTATTGCGAGGTTGGCGGCCTGGCAGGGCTCGATGAGGAGTCGGGCCGCGGGCAAATGGTGCGCTTGGGTGGCGAGGATACCGCCGGTGTGCCCGATCGCATCGATATCGACTGCGCGGCGGCCACCGGTTCCGAGTTCGGCCGCGTAGGCATCCTGCGTCTGGATGACGGGGCGGAGTTTTATGCGAACATCAACCCGGGCGAATAATCGCTGCAAAGGGTAGCTAATTTGGGACGGGGCCTTTTTGACTACTTTTGCCCTTCTGCCCGCTAATTGATTTTTCTGGGACGGGGATTAAATAATCATTTGGCTGCCCGCTGGCTAAGTGAGTAGACTTTTTTGGAAATGCCGAGCACTCAACATATTTGCCTCAATAAAACCGCAGGTCACAGACTTGTGCTTTGTCGGTGTGATCGGGGATTCGGTAAAAGTCTACTCACTTAGGTTTGCGTGATGCATATTGTCCGCAACGAGACCCCGGCCGGGGTGATTCCATCGCAAATTCCGGTGACCGGGGGCAGCTAATTAGGCGCCGTACGGGTTGCGGGCTCGTTCTATGCGCTGGCGGATGTGGGCGTATTCGACAATCAACAGCACCAGCAGTAGGGCCATGATAGCCAGGTAGCTTACGACGGCACCCATCAGGCCAAGCAGGTTGATCAGGATCACCGGGAGCACTACGCTCACGGCAAAGCAGATCAGGTAGATCTTGGTGACGTCTCCAGCGTGGCGCAGCACCGTGATGATGGCATAGATAAAGTCGATGGCCGCGGTTACACCGCCGGCGACGACCATCAGCAGTGCCAATGTGCGGTAGCGCTCAAAGTTGAGGCCGTACATAAAGCTCATGAGGGGAATGCCGGGACCGGCCATAAATGCGGCGCACACGCCGGTGATGGCCACGATTAGTGCCATAACGGCAATAATAATCAAGTCAAAACGGCGGCGTTTGCGCGGGTTCGCCCAAATGCTCGACAGACGCAGGAGCTGCGGTTTATAGACAAATCCGATGCTCAGCAAAATAGCCTGCGCTGGAAAGAACAGGGCATTAAAGTACAGCTGGTATTTGTAGGCCAGCGTGCCTTCCATCACAAACTTGGGCATGCTCTCGATAAGGTTGAATAAAAAGAGCGCGCCAAAGAGCGGGGCGCACTGGACAAACAGGTGGCCGACCTCGCGCAGACTCACGTGGCGCGATTTTTCGGTCTCGAGCAGAGCGAGCGGCGCGGTGACCAGCATGAGCGAGGCGATGGCGGTGACACCCATGGTCATCGCCGCGATGGGCATGCTGCGCGTAAGGAACAGCGCCACGCTAAAGACCGCGATGACGCCGACGGAGCGTAGCGTTTGGCTCATGCCGGCCAGGTAGAGTTTATCGGCCTGCTGCAGGCGGCCCTCGTATACGTCGGCGACGCCGTCGATCACCTTATACAGGTAGACGCCCAGGCCGATCGTCGCCATGTGCGCGTCGTAGCCGCGGGCGCTGCTGTATGCAAGGCCGCAGGCCAGCGCGATCGCTCCGCAAAGCCAGCGATTGAGCTGGTAGGAGGCAAAGGACGTCTTCTCGTCGATATCCGAGACCTGAAAATTGCGCACGCCGTAGTTGCACGCGATCATGATGAGCGTGCCGGTGACAAAGGCGATGGAGAACTTGCCGGCCTCCTCGGCGCCCACAAGCTGCGTGGACACGATGGTGAGCAGCGGAAACGCCATGCCCCATACGGCGGTGCCGAGGGTGTTCCAAAGATAGTCGCGACTGGTGGCGTGCTCTTCGTATTCGGCTTCCTGCGTGGAGAAACCGCCGCCGTAGACAGCGCCGAGCAGGCGGTTCCACCAGGCGTTGACCATGCGGTGGATGGGGCCGGGCTCGCGATCGCGCTCGCGTCGGCGACGTGTGGCCTGGCCGCTGTCGGGGCCGCCGGCGTTGCGCTGACTCAACTCTTGGATACGTGCGAGCTCCTCGGCGGTATGCGATGCGGGGAACAGGCCGTTCTCGATGCGTCCACCTTGGGCCTTTGCGGTGCCGCCGCTCGCTACGGCGGGGTCGGCGACGCCATTGCGGCGGGCGATGGCGCGGCGAATACTATCGAGAGGCGAGATGCTCAAGGCGGAGTCCTTTCTATTGCTGCGCTTTAGTATAGACGCGACGGCGTTTGCTCGTGTTTTTGAACAGGTTGTTCAATATCTTCGGCGGCGCCATTCAGTAGTCGGCACTTCGGGACGTTCCTTATGTGCCGACATCCGGGGACACTCCTTGGTTATTGCCTGTTCAAGAGCGTCCCCAATGGCTAGGCCGCTTGCCTGCGATTTTTGACCGTTGGGCGGGCGCTTCGCCGTTGCCGCAAAAACGTTTTTGCATATCGGGTACAACGGGCTTTACGTGAGTAAAGTGCGCGCCGCGTCCACGTGTCGCGTTTTTAAAGGAGGCCCCATGCCTGGTGTTACCCCTGCAGAAGTTCTGTCCAATTTTGGCATTACGCTGGTCGAAGATCCCGCCGAGAATCAACCCCGTCTACTGGTCGATCTACCCGCCGCGGAGCTCGTCGAGCATGCCATCCGCCGCGAAGAAGGCCGCATGGCATCCAACGGCGCGCTGGTGATCGAGACGGGGGAACGCACTGGTCGTTCTCCCAACGATCGCTTCATCGTTGACACCCCCGATGTTCACGACAGAATCGCCTGGGGCGCCGTCAACCGACCGCTTTCGATCGAGAGCTACGAGACCATCAAGGCCGGTATCGTCGACTATCTCAACGAGCGCGACGTGTTCGTTACGCGCGGCATGGCAGGCGCCGACCGCAACCACACGCGTCGACTGCTCGTCGCCTGCGAGCGTGCCAGCCAGGCGCTCTTTATTAAGCAAATGCTCGCCCGTCCGCTCGCCCGCGAAATCGCGCGCACCGGCGAGCCGGACTTCTGCGTGCTCGCCGCGCCGGGCTACCAGTGCGATCCCGCCATTAAGGGCCTCAACTCCAGCGCCGCCGTGGTCATTAACTTCCAGGAGCGCGTGATTCTGGTTGCCGGCACCGGTTACTCCGGCGAAATCAAAAAGTCCATCTTCAGCGTCATGAATTACCTACTGCCCGTCGAGGACGACGTGCTACCCATGCACTGCTCGGCCAGCATGGATCCCGTCACGCACGAGACGGCCGTGTTCTTTGGCCTTTCCGGCACGGGCAAGACCACGCTTTCGGCCAACCCCACGCGCCTGCTGATCGGCGACGACGAGCACGGCTGGTCCGACATGGGCATCTTCAACATCGAGGGAGGCTGCTATGCCAAGTGCGAGGGCCTGGACGCGTTCCATGAGCCCGAGATCTTCAACGCCGTCCGCTTTGGCGCCATCTGCGAAAACGTGGTGCTCGATGAGAATCGCAAGCCTAACTATGATGACGTCTCGATCACGCACAATACGCGCGTGGCCTATCCCGTCGAGCATATTCCCAACGCGTGGACCAAGGGCATGGGCACCACTCCGAGCGTCGTGCTGTTTTTGACCTGTGATGCCTTTGGCGCGCTGCCGCCCATCTCGCGCCTGACGGCCGACGCCGCCATGTATCACTTTGTGACGGGCTTTACGGCCAAGATCCCCGGCACCGAGGTCGGCGTCACCGAGCCCACGCCCACGTTCTCCTCGCTGTTCGGAGAGCCGTTTATGCCGCTCGACCCCATGGTCTATGCCAAGATGCTCGGTGAGCGTATCGCCGACGGTCGCACGCGCGTCTATCTGGTCAACACCGGCTGGATTGGCGGCGGTTATGGCGTGGGCCATCGCATCGAGCTTGCCTACACGCGCGCCCTGGTGGCCCGCGCCCTCGACGGTACCATCGAGGACAGCGAGTTTGTGCACGACGATATTTTTAACGTTGACATTCCCACCACGTGCCACGGTGTGCCCGATGGCATCCTGGTGCCGCGCCAGTACTGGCAGAGCACCGCTCGCTACGACGAGGCAGCGCACAACCTGGCGGTGATGTTTGAGGAGAACTTCGAGAAGAAGTACTCGCACCTGCCCGAGTCCGTTAAGGCCGCCGGCCCGCACGCTCAGGTGCCCGCCGACGCTCGTCATCGCGGCCGCGGGCTGCTGGGACTTCGCCGCTAGCGTCGTCGCGAGCCCATATCCACCACAAAGGGGACAGGCACCTTTGTGGTGGTTTTGCTCGCGCGGATGACTCGGGTTACAATACGCCTGACATATCGTCCCCTTCTCCGGATGGGGACAGCGCAAGCGCTCTTGTGACGGCACCGTAGGACTTTGAAGGTGGCCGTTGTAAGGGTGCTTTTTGTTTAGGCATTCGCATTGGGGCGAATCGTGAAGGGAGCACGTATGAAGAGCTTTATTGCCGAGGATTCATTCTGGGAGCTGTTTCCGCAGGCAGCGGTCGGTGTGGTGGTCGTGGAGGGTATGAAGTCCACGGCTCAGATTCCTCAAGAGGACGTGGATGCGATTGCGGCGTTGCTCGATCGCGCGAATATCGATGCGGAGCGTCATCTGACCAGCGATACAATCAGCGAGAACGCACCGGTCAAGGCATGGCGCGAGGCCTATCGTCTGTTCAAGACCAAAAAGGGCGCGCGCTGTTCAATCGAGAACCTGCTCAAGCGCGTGCTCAAGGGCAAGCCGGTGGGCCACATTACACCCGCGGTGGATATTTACAACACGGTGTCGTTGACCTACGCGTTGCCCGTGGGAGGCGAGGATTTGCATGCGATTGAGGGCGATCTTCGCTTGAAGGTGACCGACGGTGGCGATGCGTTCTTGCCGCTTGGCGAGGAAGCGGATGACCCGACGCTTCCCGGCGAGCTGGCCTATATCGATGATGCAGGCGCCGTGTGCCGCTGCTGGAACTGGCGCGACGGCGTTCGAACGGCTCTGTCCGACGATTCGGCCGACGCATTCCTGGCGATTGAGTGTGTAGAGCCCGAGCGCATGGGGGACTGTCAGGCCGCCATCGACCGTCTTGCCGATCTGCTCGAGCGCTATCTGGGAGCGACGGTTGTCGTTAAGACGCTTGTGACCCGCGACAATCCCCGCGTGGAGCTGTAGCGGCGCCTAGAACCTATTGATGCCCCAAACCACCACAAAGGTGCCTGTCCCCTTTGTGGTGATTTTTATGTTGATGAGTTAACAAATAGGGCGCGCAGTGCTGGCGGCCGCTGGGTACGGTTAAGATGTTTACCCGTTAGCATTATGCAAGCGAAAGGCGGTCGTCTCCCATGCAGCAGAGCGACGAGACACGTTTCGAGGACTTTGTCGGACTGATCAGCGGACTCTACAAGGAGATCCAGCGCATTAAGACATCTGAGGGCGCAAGGCTGGGCCTTAAGGGCTCCGACATCATGTGCCTGTACTATCTTGAGCGCAGCAAGGACGGCCTGACTGGTGCCGACCTCGCCCGCATGGCTGGCGTGACCCGCGCTGCCGTCTCGCGCACGCTGGCGCATCTGGAGGAGGGCGGCTACGTCGAAGTCGACGATTCGGGCGATGCCGCCGTTAAGTATCGCGCCCCGGTTCGCCTGACCACGTTGGGCGGCGAGAGCATGAACGAGGCCGATTGCATTATTCGTGAAGTGCTCGACACCACCGGCAAGGCCATGGGCGTGGAGCAGCGTGAGCAGATGTATGCGTCGCTGCGTACGATTCTCAACACCTTGCGCGAGCTGTAGGGCCGCCTGGGCATTTGCTTCCCATTATCAACTGCATCGTCCCGTTTAAGCGCGTATACCGTGCCGGGGCATTGCTGTCAAAATTCCCTGCGCGAGGTCCGCGCAAGAAAGGATTCGCTATGTCCGTCCGCATTATTACCGATTCCGCAAGCGATATGTCGCCGGCCGAGCATCCGGCACTGGCCGTTTTGCCGCTGTCCGTCACCTTTGGAACCGATGTGTTCATGGATGGCATCGACATCGATCACCAGCGCTTTTACGAGATGCTCGTGGAGCGCGATGAGCTGCCCAAGACCGGCCAGGTCAACCCGTACGCGTTCTCGCAGGCTATCGCCGAGGTTCGCGAAGCCGGCGATGAGGCTGTGATTATTACCGTGGGCGCTAAGCTCTCGGGCACCAATCAGAGCGCCCGTACCGCACTGGCCGAGGCGCCGGGCGGCGATGTGTACGTGGTTGATAGCAATAACGTCACCCTGGGTGAACGCATCCTGGTTGAGTATGCGCTGCGCTTGGTGGACGAGGGCCGTAGCGCGGCCCAGATTGCGGCGGCGGTCGAGGCCGTGCGCGACCGCGTGGTGGTTATTGGCCTGCTCGAGACGCTGGAGTACCTGGTGCGCGGCGGTCGCCTGTCTGCTGCTGCCGGCGCCGTGGGTACGCTGCTCAACGTAAAGCCTGTGGTAGCTGTCGAGGACGGTCTAATCGTGCAGCTGGGCAAGGCACGCGGTTCCAAGAACGGCCGCAACCTGCTGAACCAAAAGGTCGAAAAGGCGGGCGGCATCGACTTTTCCATGCCGCTGGCGCTCGGCTATACGGGCCTTTCGGATGCGGTGCTCAAGAAGTATATCGAGGACAGTGCGGCATTGTGGGCTGGCCACACCGAGGGCGAGCTGCCCGTTCACACCATCGGCGCCACCATCGGCACCCACGTAGGCCCCGGCGCCGTAGCCGTAGCCTTCTTCCAGCCCGCCAACTAACCGACCTGCCAACAAATGATCCCTTGGGGACGGAGGAAAACGGATCATCGACCGCACGGAGGCCGCGAATGATCCGTTTTCCTCCGTCCCCAAGGGATCATTTCTTTATGCTGTTAATGCGGAGAAGGGAGCGAGCGATGGCGTCTGAGGGCTTTTTTGAGCAGGTGTATGAGGTGGTCGAGCAGATCCCCGAGGGGATGGTCGCCACGTACGGTCAGGTGGCGCTGCTCGCCGGTCGCGCGCGAAGTGCACGCTATGTGGGGTATGCGCTGCATAGCAACCCACGCCCTGGTCAAATTCCCTGTCATCGCGTGGTGTTTGCCGACGGGCACATATGCGAGGGCTTTGCTTTTGGCGGCCCCGATGCTCAACGTGAGCTTTTGCTAGGGGAGGGTGTGGCGTTTAAGGACGACATGCACGTCGACTTGGCCGCCTGTCGCTGGCCAGCTGGACTCTAACAGTTCTGCCGTGGCCAAAACCACCACGAAGGTGCCTGTCCCCTTTGTGGTGGTTTTCCGTTGTAGGTTTACCGGGGCTAACTTATGGAGAAGGTGTGGCGGCGCATATTGACGCAAGAAAGTAAACCACGGTGAACTATATTATATTCAGCAACGGAGCGGGCAATAGGCGATGAAAAAGCCTGCCCTGTTGAGTTTGATTCGCATTCCTCCCCTCTGTGCGATTCAACGGTGTACTTCGGGAACGGGCCCGCTGGCAACTGACTGCCGGCGGGCCCGTTCCCGTTTGTCGGGGGAGTGCAATGGGTAGAGCCGAGCCGGTCGGGCACCAAAAAAGGCGGACGCCATAGCGCCCGCCCTATAGCAATCGAAAGCTCAAGCCAGCAGATCGGTCTAGTACACCATGCCCATGGCGTCCCGAACCTCGGCCAGGGTCTGCTCGGCGATCTCGTTGGCGCGACGGTTGCCCTCGTGCAGCACGTCCTTCACATAGTCCAGATCGTTCTCGTAGCGCTGGCGACGCTCGCGGATCGGCGCGAAGTACTCGTTGACGGCCTCGGTCACGTACTTCTTGAGCTGGCCGGAGCCGCCCATGCCAATCTCCTCGGCAATCTCGACCTCGGAACGGCCGGTGCAGATGGCGGCGGTCGAAAGCAGGCCGGACACGCCGGGGCGGTTCTCGGGGTCGAACGTGATCATGCGCTCGGAGTCGGTCTGGCTCTTCTTGATGCGCTTGGCCGTCTCCTCGGCGGTCATCGAGATGTTGATGGCGTTGCCGTAACTCTTGCTCATCTTGCGACCGTCCAGGCCGGGCAGCAGCGGGGTCTCGGAAAGCAGCGCGTCGACCTCGGGGAACACCTTGCCGTAGCGGTTGTTAAAGCGGCGGGCGATGGTGCGGGTGAGCTCGATGTGCGGCAGCTGGTCGCGACCGACGGGCACCACATTGCCCTTGCAGAACAGGATGTCGCAGGCCTGGTGCACCGGGTAGGTGAGCAGAAGGCCGGTGAGCTCGTGGCCCGAGGCCTCCATCTCGGCCTTAACCGTGGGATTGCGCGCCAGCTCGGCCTCTGACACCAGCGACAGGAACGGCAGCATGAGCTGGTTGGCGGCGGGCACGGCGGAGTGCGCGTAGATCATGGTTTTGTCGGGGTCGATGCCGCAGGCAAGGTAGTCCATGACCATGTTGTACACGTTGTCCTGGATGTGCTCGGTGGTGTCGCGATCGGTGATGACCTGGTAGTCGGCGATGAGCACGTTGGTCTTGGCGCCCATGTTCTGCAGTTCAACACGGCCCTTGAGGGTGCCAAAGTAGTGGCCCAGGTGCAGGCGGCCGGTGGGGCGGTCGCCGGTAAGCATGGTGAACTTCTCGGGCGTCTTGGCCAGGCCCTCGCGAATGGCGTTGCTCTTTTGCAGCGCGACTTCGTAGCTGTTCTCGTTTGGCATGATTGCTCCTAACGTATGTTCATGGGTCAAGATGATAACGCGTTTATTGGAGGGGCGGGACATAAGTAGGCGAGGGGTGGGAGAGGGGCGGCTTGTGCGATGGGTGCGGCGCGGCTGCGCGTGGCCAAGGTGCCCGGGCACATCCTCGGCAGCTTACCCTAGAGCTTGTGGTGGCGCTCTTCCTTACGATCCTCGGCTGCCTCCTCCTCCTGCTTAAAAGCAGGGTCGTCGGGGGTTACCAACTCGTCTTCGTGCGTGCGCTTGTTGTAATGGTGGCGCAGCACGGGCTCAAACAGGTGCAGGTGCTTGGCGAAGGCCGCCGAGCCGATGGCGAGCACGGTAAAGATGAGCACGCGTATGGGGACCTCGACCTGATTGATGGCGGCGGCGCCGGCCGAAAGCAGTATGCACCAGGCGTAGATGAGCAGTACGGCTTGCTTTTGGTTGTAGCCCTCTTGAATGAGGCGATGGTGGATGTGTCCCTTGTCGGCCTGCCCAATGCTAATGTGGGCGCGCTTGCGGCGCACGATGGCACTAAACGTGTCGATGATGGGCACGCCGGCCACGATGAGCGGGATGATGAGCGAGGTGAGCGCGGCGGTGCGGCTCACGTTGAGCAGCGAGATGGAACCCAGTGCAAAGCCCAGAAGCAGCGATCCCGAGTCGCCCAAGAAGATGCTCGCGGGGTTGAAGTTATAGTGCAAGAAGGCGAGGCACGAGCCAAAGAGCGCGATGGAGAGCGCGGCGGCGTCGATGCGGCCCGAGAGCACGGCGACCGAAAACATGGTGAACGACGCGATACCGCAGATGCCCGTGGCCAGGCCGTCGAGGCCGTCGATAAGGTTGATGATGTTGGTGAACGCCACCAGGTAGATCACGGTGATGGGGTAGGCGAGCCAGCCGAGCATAATCTCGCCGGGGGCAAACGGGTTGACGATGACGCCGATGCGCAGGCCGCCCACGCAGGCGATGAGCGCGGCGAGGACCTGACCGGCCAGCTTTTGCTTGGGCTTGAGCTGGTAGACGTCGTCGATTGCGCCGGTCGCAAAGATGACGGTAAAAGAAAGCGCCAGTATGGGGTAGCTAATGTGCAAGAGGGGATGAGGCACCAAAACGGGCGGCCAGCCCAGGTACCAGGTGCCTAGGATCTGCACAGTGCAGGCGACGACGAGGCCTAAAAAGACCGCCGTACCGCCCATGCGCGGGATGGGTTTAGTGTTGATGCGGCGCTTGGAAGGATAGTCGACGGCGTCGAGCTTGATTGCCAGGCGCTTGACCAGGGGCACCGCAAGGAAGGTCGTGATAAAAGCCGCGACCGCCACGCAAAGGTACGGTATGAAGCTCGTGGAGGAAGCCATGAATCGATAAACCGCCAAGCGTCGAAGGAAAAGGTCAAAGGATGCCATGCCGCGAAGGGTATAGCTGACCCATGATACTCGACCAAGGAGGGTGTGAGGAATTGCGCGGGGCGATAATCACGTGCTTACCAGATATTGGGGTGATAGTGGGGTTCCGCCTAGTGCCTTTTGGGGATCTTGGCGGGATTCGCAATGGCGACTTTCGGCAAAAGAAAACCACCCCCCACGTTACGAAAATGAACCCACCTAAAACAGGTGGGTGCCCTCATCGACTGTTCCAGCGTCCTTAACAACGAAGGATACCTGTACTAGGTACGACTGTGTGGGCTCCCTAAATAAACGCGACGGTTCACCCAGTTGCTCCGCGGGGGGCGGAATACCTACATCATAAAGCCGCACTTTGTGGATTCCAGTCTTGACATTACAAAAATCGTGTCGGACGATTACGGCGCCTTGGGCTCGAGCCGTCTGTGTGGTTGGCCCTTTTGCGTTTGAGCTGCTGAATCGTTGTTTTGGAGCATGTTTTTATGCCGACGTCGTTGACCGAACTTTTTTCGCCCGCCTGCCATTTGTGTCCGCGACGTTGCGGTGCGGCGCGCGATGAGGGTGCGCACGGCGTATGCGGTGCTAACGACACGCTCAAGGTGGCACGCGCGGCGCTTCATATGTGGGAGGAGCCGCCTATCTCGGGCGAGGCCGGTTCGGGCACGATCTTCTTTAGCGGCTGCTCGCTCAAATGCGTCTATTGTCAGAACCACGAGATCTCGACGGGCAATTTTGGGCTTGAGATTTCGCCCGAGCGCCTGGTCGAGATTATGTTGGAGCTGCAGGACCAGGGTGCGAACAATATTAACCTGGTGACGGCGACACACTACGCGCACCTGCTGCCGGCTGCGATTGCCGCGGCGCGGGCGCGCGGGCTGTCCATCCCAATCGTCTACAACACGAGCGGTTATGAGCGCGCGAGTGCCGTGGCGGCGCTCGGCGATTTGGTCGACGTGTGGCTTACCGACTTTAAATATGCCGATGCGGGGCTTGCGCAGTCGCTCTCCCACATTAAGGACTACCCGCGTGTGGCCGTGTCGGGCTTGGCGCAAATGGCACGCGAGATCGAACGCCGCGGGGGAGAGCTGGTGGACGAGGACGGGCTCATGAAGCGCGGCATGATCGTGCGTCACCTGGTGCTGCCGGGGCATGCGGACGATTCGTGTCGCGTACTGGACCTTGTGTGGCAGACGGTGGGCGATGTGCCGATCTCGGTCATGAACCAGTACACGCCCAATGCGCTCATGCGCGAGCAGGGCGGCGACCTGGCGCGTGCCGTGACGCGCGATGAGTACGAGCGGGTACTCGATCATGCTGACGACCTGGGCTTTACGACGATGTTCTGGCAAGAGGGCGGCGCGGTTGACGAGAGCTTCACCCCAGCGTTTGATACCACCGGCGTCCTCACCAGCGCAAAGTAGCGCGCACGCGGATGATTTTTCTGGGACGGGGATTAAAGAATCATCGAGAGGATTGTCTGCTCGAAAAGTAGTCAAAATGGCTTCGTCCCAAAAAGACTGGGTATTGGGCGTTGACAGTTGGCGAGCCGTAGGTAAAATATCGACTTGTCCTGGGGACGTAGCTCAGTTGGGAGAGCGCTGCCGTCGCATGGCAGAGGCCGAGGGTTCGACTCCCTTCGTCTCCACCCTTGGATTTGATAAGCCGCTGACATTGTGTCGGCGGCTTTTTTTAAAAAGAAAGGGCGGTACTATGGCCGAGCTTGAGTCACAACCATTGTCCGACGAGGAGCGCGCCGAGTTGGAAGAGCTCCGCGCCGAGAAGGCCCGCCGCGAGGCTCAGGAAGAGGCTCGTCGCGAGCGTGAGGAGCTGGCTGCCCTGCGTGCCGAGCGCGCAAAGGCCGAGGAAGCCGCCACGAGGGCCGCATCCGAGCGCAAGCCCGCGCCCACGCCCAAGCCCGCCACTGCGAAGCCTGCGCCTGCCGCACCCAAACCTCAACCTAAAAAGGTGGCTCATCCCAAGCCCGCCGAGCCCAAGCCGAGTCGTGACGAGATGACCTTTGCCCAGCGCATGGTCACCTCCAAGGAGCCTACAGCCGAGGGCGAGATTCCCGGCATGGCTCCGGCTCAAAAAATCATCATCGTGCTCGCCCTCATCGCGTTTATCGTCTTTATGGTCTACACGATCACCGGCAGCATGGGCCTGCACTAACCTGTTCGCGCCGGGCTCCATGCCCGCACGTCCGCCTCGTCCAACCCTCAAATTCTGTACCACGCATCCGAAAGGTCGCCCCATGGCTTTGACCGACATCTCGCATCCCACCGACATTGCAATGCTCACCGATCTGTACGAGCTCACTATGGCCCAGGGCCTGTGGGAGAGCGGCAAGGCCAACGAGCAGGGTTGTTTTACCGCGTTTTACCGCGACCATCCCTTTGGTAGCGCCTACGCCGTCATGTGCGGTACCGCCGAGCTGCCCGAGCTGGTCGAGAACCTGCGCTTTACGCCCGAGGACATCGACTACCTCGCCTCGCTCCAGGCCCCGGCCGGCGGCGCGATGTTCAAGCCTGGATTCCTCGACTACCTGCGCGATTTTCGTGCGCATGTAAACATCGACGCCGTCCCCGAGGGCGAGCTCGTCTTTCCGCGCGAGCCCATGGTGCGCGTCACCGGCCCCGCGTTGGAGTGCCAGCTGCTCGAGACGGCGCTGCTCAACATCGTCGGCTTCCAGACACTTGTCGCCACCAAGACGGTGCGCGTGGTGTTGGCGGCGGACGGCCGTCCCGTGGCCGAGTTTGGCCTGCGCCGCGCCCAGGGTCCCGATGGCGGCCTGGCCGTCGCGCGCGCGAGCTACGTTGCCGGCTGCTCCTCTACGTCCAATGTACTCGCCGGGCGCCGCTACGGTATTCCCGTCTTTGGCACGCATGCGCACAGCTGGGTGATGAGCTTCGATTCCGAGCTCGAGGCCTTCCGCGCCTTTGCCAAGTCGAGCCCCAAGAACTGTACGCTGCTCATCGACACCTACGATGTGCGCGAGGGCTGCGAGCATGCCATTACGGTTGCCAAGGAGATGGAGGCGGTGGGCGAGCGCCTGTCGGCTATTCGCATTGACTCGGGTGACCTCGCCAAGCTCTCCAAGTATGTGCGCGGCCGTTTTGATGCCGAGGGCCTGCCCTATGTGGGGATCTCGGTTTCCAACGATCTTGACGAGTACACGATTCAGTCACTGCTCGACCAGGGTGCGCCTATCGATAGCTTTGGCGTGGGCACCAAGCTCGCGACCTGCTATGACCAGCCGGCGCTGGGCGGCGTGTACAAGCTTTCCGCCCGCCGTGCGAGCGAGACGGACCCGTGGACGCCGGTGGTTAAGCTCTCCGAGCAGCCCTACAAGCGCACGATCCCGGGCGTGCAGCGCGTGCGCCGCTATTACGACGGCTTTGGCGGCCCGATCTGCGACATGATCTATGACGAGGATCATCTGGCGGGGGAGGGCGCCGCGCGTGGCAATACCCTCGTGGCCGTGAACGATGCCGCCCTGGTGACCGACGTTTCCGAGCTTGAGTATCGCGAGCTGCTGGCGCCGATCGTGCGCGATGGCAGCGCCGTTGCCCCGCGCGAGAGCATTGAGGACGCACGCGAGCGTTGCACCTGGGCACTGGACCATCTTGATCCGGTCTACAAGCGCTTCCTGTACCCGCAGACCTATGTGGTGGGCATGGAGCAGGGCCTAGCACAGGTGCGCGACGAGCTCGTGCGCAAGAACATGGCCGCGGCTTCTGCCTTTCCCTGGGCAAAATGATTCGAAGGGGACGGAGGAAAACGGATCAGTTGGCCTTGCGGCTTCTCCGGTGATCCGCATGCGACGGAGGAAAACGGATCATTTTCTCGCCTGCCTGCTCAACATTCGATTGGTTTGACGTATGACGACTTCTTATAAAACGATGGTGGTAAAGATTGGTTCGTCCACGGTGGTGGGCTCCGACGGCAAGGTCAGCCGCGCCTTTATCGGCGGGCTTGCCGATCAGGCCGCAGCCCTGCGCAAACTCGGCTGGCGCCTGGTCGTGGTGAGCTCGGGCGCTATCGCCTGCGGCTATCCCGTGCTGGGCTTCGACCGCAAGCCGGTCGGCGACCTGCCGAGCCTGCAGGCCTGCGCCTCGGCCGGTCAGTGTATCATCTCGTCGGCCTACGACGAGGAGTTCCATGCGCGCGACCTGCTCACCTCGCTCGTGCTGCTCACGCGCCACGACACGGCCCGCCGCACGTCCTACCTGCATGCGCGCGACGCCTTGCTGCGCCTCGTGGAGCTGGGCGTGGTGCCGGTCGTTAACGAGAACGATACCGTTACCGTCGATGAGATCAAGTTTGGCGACAACGACACGCTGGCGGCGCTTGTAAGCTGCCTGGTTTCTGCCGATCTTTGCGTGACGCTCTCGGACATCGATGGCCTCTATACCGCCAATCCGCATGAGGACCCAACGGCCGAGTTTGTCCCGGTCGTGCATAAGATCGATGCCAAGATTATCGCCTCGGCGGGCGATTCTTCTACATCGGTGGGCACGGGTGGCATGATCACCAAGATCCGCGCGAGCCGCATTCTGATGACGGCGGGCATTCAGAGCGTGATCTGCTCGGGCGAGGAGCCCGATGCGCTCGTGCGCCTCGCTCGCGGCGAGAGCGTGGGCACGCTGTTCGATCCGCCGGCGGAGCGTCTGGACATTGCGCCCCGCAAGCTGTGGATCGCGCTGGGCGACAAGGCGCATGGCTCGGTGACGGTCGATAATGGTGCTGCGAAGGCGCTGGTCAGCCGTGGTTCTTCCTTGCTTGCGGTGGGTATTCGCGAGGTCGATGGCACGTTTGCCGAGGGCGATGTGCTCGACGTGTGCGACCCGAGCGGCATGGTTGTCGCCCGCGGTATTGCCGAGGCCGATTCGGACGTGCTGGAGCTTGCAGCCGGACGCCGCCAGGACCAGATTGCCGGCAACCGCCTGCTGGCAGACCTGGCCGAGAAGCCCGCGATCCATCGAGATAATCTGATCGTCTTCGCCTAACCAATTGACGCTGCAAACGCCCCTAAGCGGCAATCTGACGTTCAATCGTCGGGCATGACCAAAAGGTCAATGCCCTCCTCTTTCACGTCACCTTGCTCGCTTAGGGGTGTTTTTGCTTTTCGTTCTCTACCTGCGGCATTGTCGTTGCGGCACTTATTCTGCACTAGGGGACGCTCTTTTTGTGCCGGTGGACGGGGACACTCCTTTGCTAGAAGATCTGGCGCAGGTCTCCGCGGTTGAGGGCTTCGTCGAAGAGGTGCTTGAACACCACGCTGCCGTGCAGGCCATCGTGCTCAAACTCGTTGGTCACCCAGGCGTGCGAGTTGCCAATGCGGCTGAGCGTATCGAGCTGCAGGCCCGAATCCACGTACATGTCGTCGAAGTACACCGCAGCCTGGAGTGGTACTTCGTTGCAGGCCAGGCGCTGCGGGTCGTAGATCTTGTCCCAGCTGGTGTCCTCCATCAGCAGATCCATGGCGGGCTTGAAGGGCTTGAGCTCGGGCATCTGCTCAAACATCCACGGGAACATAGCCTCACCGGTAAACATGAGCGGGCGCGCGAGTGTGTCGAACTCGGCGCGATGGGCCTTCTCTTCTGCCGCGGCCCAGCGGATGGGCATGGTGTCGCCATCGGCGTAGATGAACTCCTGCAGCGTCCAGTACAGCGGATTCGTGCGTGTGTTGGTGCGCTCGAAGGCGCGCATCAAAAAGCTGTCGGATACCGAGGAGCCGCAGCTCAGCGTACCGTCGCCATCAACAAACGCGTGGTCGATAATCCAGTGCATGCGCTCAAAGCTCGGCTTCATGCCAAAGTCGCTGCCCATGAGCTGCAGGCGTTCGACCGTCATCGGCGAGCCGTCGGGCAACGCGGGCTTTTGCTCCTCGAGGGCATCTGCCAGGGCCGCCACGCGTTCGACGTCGGCGGGGTAGCGGTCATAATACTGCTGGGTCTTGGCCGCCATGCGCGGGAAGGTGTGCGCGTAGACCTCGCCGGCGCTCGCCGGCACGTGCGGAATGCCGCCACAGGTAAAGCTTGCCGCCACGCCCTCGGGGAAGAGCGATAGATAGCTCAACGTCAAAAAGCCGCCGTAGCTCTGCCCGAGTGTGACCCAGGGCTTGCCGCCAAAGCCCACCAGGCGCAGGTACTCAAAGTCGCGCACGATGGAACTGGCGAGGTGGCGCTTGAGAAAGTCCGCCTGCGAGCGTGCGGCATCGGCTCCTGCTGCCTCGGCGCGATCGCCCAGAGCCGCGATCGTACGCCCGTCTACGCAGCTGCTGCGCCCGGTACCGCGCTGGTCGGGCAGCACGACGCGGAAATGCTTGACGGCCTCCTCGATCCAGCCATCGCTTGTGGGCGACAGCGGACGCGGGCTCTCGCCGCCGGGGCCGCCCTGCAAAAAGAGGAGGAGCGGCAAGTCGTCGTTAATGCGGTCGGGCGCGCAAACCACGCGGTAGAAGAGCTTGATGCTTTCGGGTGCACCGGCGATGGGCGCCGGCATTGCGCCGCGGCGCATGGTACTGCCGACGGCCAAAAGCATGGGCTCCAGGCCGCGCCAGTCGAGGGGGACGTCGATGCTGTGGTCCTCGACGTAGGGGCCGGGGACGTGGTACGAAGTGATGAGCGCCATGTGATGCTTCCATTCGTTGCGGTGTTTCGGGTTGACCAATTCTACCGCCGTCTGCGAGGATGCGTGCAAATCGGCTACCATGGTTGGCAAACATCTAAGAGAAAGGGCCGTTCATGTCGGTCGATATAGCCACCTACGTTCACGATCTTGCCGTTGAGGCCAAGGCCGCTTCGGGCGCGCTTGCCACGGCGAGCGATGCCCGGCGCCAGGAGGCCGTGCGTGGCATGGCCGCGGCGCTGCGCGACGGCGTCGATTCCATCGTTGCCGCCAACGAGCTCGATATGTCCGCGGCGCGTGATGCGGGCACCTCGGCGGGGCTTCTCGACCGTCTGCTGCTGACGCCCGAGCGCGTCGAGGGCATGGCCGTCGGCCTGGAGAAGCTCGCTGAGCTGCCCGATCCTGTCGGCCGCGTGCTCGACCACCGCGTGCTTGCAAGTGGTGTGGACCTGACCCGCGTGAGCGTGCCGCTGGGCCTGGTCGCCATGGTGTATGAGGCGCGTCCCAACGTGACGGCCGATGCTGCGGGCATCTGCATCCGCACTGGCAACGCCTGCATTCTGCGCGGCGGTTCGCTGGCCTATCACTCGTGCACCATGATCGCCGAGCTGCTGGCCGATGCGCTCGAGGCCAAGGGCTTCCCGCGCGAGGCCGTGTCGATGATCGAGTCCACCGACCGCGAGGCCACTGGCGAGCTCATGAAGCTCCGCGGTATCGTCGATGTGCTCATTCCGCGCGGCGGTGCAGGGCTGATTCAGCGCTGCGTGCGCGAGTCGCTCGTGCCGGTGATCGAGACGGGTACGGGCAACTGCCACATCTACGTGCATGAATCCGCCGACTTTGACAAGGCACTCAACATTATCGTTAATGCCAAGACCCAGCGCGTAGGCGTGTGCAATGCCGCCGAGTCGCTGCTGGTCGACCGTGCTGTGGCCGATGCGTTTTTGCCTGCGGTCGTGGCCGTGCTGCATGACCACGGCGTGTTCATTCACGGCGACGAGGCAACCTGCGCCGCATGCGCCGATGCCGGGCTTGCCGAGGGTGATGACTACGTCGCCGCGACTGAGGAGGACTGGGGTCGCGAGTACCTGGCTCTCGAGATGAGCGTGAAGGTCGTGGCGAACGAGGACGAGGCCATCGCACACATCAACCGCTACGGCACGATGCACTCCGAGGCCATCGTTGCCGAGGACACGGATGCTTGCGAGTGCTTCCTGGATGCGGTCGATGCCTCGGCCGTGTACGCCAACGCCAGCACGCGCTTCACCGACGGCGGCGAGTTTGGCCTGGGTGCCGAGATCGGCATCTCGACCCAAAAGCTCCACGCCCGCGGCCCCTTCGCCGCCGAGGCCCTCACCACCTACAAATACAAGCTCCGCGGCACCGGTCAGGTTCGCCCCTAAACCTCTCGCAAACGAAAAACCACCACAAAGGGGACAGGCACCTTCGTGGTGGTTATAGGTGGCGTGGGCGGTTAGGCTTGGAAGGTGTCGCGGTCGGGGGCGAAGGACTGCATTGCTGCGATGGTGCGGTCGAAGAGCTCGGGGAGCTCCCAACCCAGCATCTCGGCGCCCTGCGAAATCACATCGCGTGAGCAGCCGGCGGCAAAGCGCTTGTCCTTGAACTTTTTCTTGAGCGACTTAGTCGTAAAGTCCATGACGCTCTTGCTCGGACGCATGATCACGGCAGCACCGATCAGGCCGGTGAGCTCGTCGCAGGCAAACAGGATCTTTTCCATCTGTAGCTCGGGCTTGGGCAGCGAAGAGTTGAAATCGGACGTGTGCGTCTGGATGGCGCGGATGAGCTCAGGCGATGCGCCCTCGCCCTCAAGAATCTCGGCCGCATAGATAGTGTGGTTCATGGGGTCGTCCTCATGTTCCTCCCAATCCAGGTCGTGTAGCAGGCCGACGATGCCCCAAAACTCCTCGTTCTCGGGGTCGAACTCGCGCGCAAAGTAGCGCATGGTGCCCTCGACCGTTTCGCCGTGGGTGATGTGGAACGGGTCTTTGTTGTGCTCGTTGAGCAATTCGAACGCACGGTCGCGGGTGATTCCGGCGGAAAGCAGCTCTGCCATAAAAGACTCCTTGTGTTCGTAGGTATCGCTAAGAATGAATACTACTAGAACGACTAGAACGAAAAAACCACCACAAAGGTGCCTGTCCCCTTTGTGGTGGTTTTGGCGTGGGCAGGTTAGTTGAGGGCGGCTTGGGCTAGGCGGGCTTCGGCGGCCTCTTCGGTGACGCCCAGGGCCACGGCGAACTCCTCGATGGAGCGGCGCTTGGCTTCCTTGAGTACGCGCATGTAGTAGGAGCTGGGCTTTTTATCTGCTTCCTCGGCCTGGCGAATACGGTGCATCATGGTTTTTGCCACGCGAACCGTCTCGGGCGCGCCCAGCTTGAGCTGCTGCTTAAAGTGCGTCTCCTCGAGCGAGCTATTGCGCTCGGTAAAGGTGTCGCACTCCAGCTCATCGTAGTGGCTCAGCAGGTGCTCTGCATCTTGCTGGGAGATAGCGGCATGCAGACGGTCGGCCTGCGCCACGGGGTACATGAGAATCGTCTGCGCATGTCCCTGCTTGGTCTCGAGCAACAACATGGGCTGCGGTGTGTCGTCCCTAAAGCCGACGACGGTGCAGACTCCCTGACCCGGATGAATGACGTGTTGACCGATTGAGAACATGCTACCTCCAACTTATACGAATTTACGTATGTTAAGAATACCACGTTGACGTGCGCAAACCATCACTTTATGCAGGAAAAGCACACAACTCCGATAGGTAAGAGTATTCGATAAATAGAACGACTTATTCATACGTTTATGCATTTCTAGAACGTGTATAAACAGCAGGCAAACCGCCAACTTTGTACCGCCGTGCAAGAGCGGTAGTCATTTTTGTGCATATGCAATATCTATTAGCTTTACCCTGCGACAGTAGTTACCGCTTGTGATAGAGTGCTACAAACTCTGGCTTTTGCCCTACGAGTGACCAAGAGCTCGGGGGCTTTAACACAAGGAGGATCTATGCCCGAGAAGATTGAAGAGCTGGTACGCGCTGCGCTTGCTGCGGCCCAGGAGGCCGGCGACCTTTCCGCATTTGAACTTGACGATTGCGCTATCGAGCGACCGGCTGATACTTCTCATGGCGAGTGGACCTCCACCATGGCCCTGAAGTCCGCCAAGCTGGCTCACTGCGCCCCGCGCAGGATCGCCGAGGCCGTCGTTGCCCATATGCCCGAGGACCCCGCAATCGAGAAGGTCGAGATCGCCGGTCCTGGCTTCATCAACTTCTACCTCTCCGTCGCCGTCAAGAACGCCATCTTTGGCGAGGCCCGCGAGAAGGGTATGGACTTCGCTAAGTCCAACGTCGGTGGCGGCCTGAAGACCCAGGTCGAGTTCGTCTCCGCTAACCCCGTCGGCCCCATGCACATCGGTCATGGTCGCTGGGCCGCTCTGGGCGACTCCCTTTGTCGTGTGATGGACCACGCCGGTTACGACATCCAGCGTGAGTTCTACATCAACGACCACGGCTCTCAGATGAACACCTTCGGTAACTCCATCAGCACGCGCTATATGCAGCTTGCCGACATCATCGCCAAGCAGGGCGTGGATATCGACGAGGCTCACAAGCTTCTGATCGCCGACCGCGACGCCTTTGTTGCCGACGAGAGCGACGAGCATCCCGAGACCCATCCGTATCAGGACAACTTTGCCGAGACTCTGGGCAAGGACTCCTACGGCGGCGACTACATCATCGACGAGGCTGCCGAGTTCTGGCGCACCGACGGCGATAAGTGGGTCAACGCCGATCCGCAGGAGCGCATGGAGAGCTTCCGCGAGCGCGGCTACGTAAAGATGGTCGACAACATGCGCGACCTTTGCCACGCCGTTAACTGCGACTTCGATCGTTGGTTCTCCGAGCGCTCTCTGTACGTGAAGGACACCGAGGGCGAGACCGCCGGCACCTCCGCCGTCGACCGCGCTTTTGAGAAGCTCGACAAGATGGGCTACCTCTACACCAAGGACGGTGCCCTGTGGTTCCGCTCCACCGACCTGGGCGACGACAAGGACCGCGTCCTGATCAAGTCCGATGGCGAGTACACCTACTTCGCCTCCGACGTTGCCTATCACTGGGATAAGTTCCAGCGCGTCGACCACGTCATCGACATCTGGGGCGCCGACCACCACGGCTACATCGAGCGCGTCCGCTGCGTCTGTGACGCTCTTGGCTATCCCGGCAAGTTTGAGGTTCTGCTGGGCCAGCTCGTCAACCTGCTGCGCAACGGCAAGCCCGTCCGTATGTCCAAGCGCAAGGGCACCATGGTGACCCTGCAGGAACTCGTCGACGAGGTCGGCTCTGACGCCGCCCGCTACACGCTCATCTCCAAGAGCTCCAACCAGATGGTCGACTTCGACATTGAGGCCGTCAAGAAGCGCGACAACTCCAACCCGGTGTACTACGTGCAGTACGCTCACGCTCGCGTGTGCTCCATCCTGCGTCGTGCCGCAGACGTTACCGCCGAGCAGGCCGCCGAGATGGGCATGAAGGCCGTCGCCGAGAAGGCTATTGGCGAGAACGTCGATTACTCGCTGCTGACCGACCCGACCGAGCTTGCCCTTTCGCGTAAGCTCAACGAGCTCACCGACCTCATCGGTAGCTGTGCTCGCGATCGCGCCCCGTTCCGCCTGACGCACTTTGCCGAGGAGCTCGCTGGCGACTTCCACAGCTTCTACGCCGCCTGCCAGGTCCTTCCGAGCGAGGGCCGTCCCGTCGACCCTGAGCTCTCGCGCGCCCGTTTGGCCGCTTGCGACGCCGTCCGCGTGACGCTCGCCCTGGTGCTCACCCTCGTTGGCGTTTCTGCCCCCGAGCAGATGTAAGCGCTGGTCGTTTGACTGCGTTGGTTCGGTTTGACTGAGCCTCGAAAGCCCGATCTCCCATGCGGAGGTCGGGCTTTTTGCGTTTAGCGAGACAATTTGGCTTGCTGGAAAATGCTACCAAATCGCAACTATACCGGTTTACTACGATGAATCGAGGGATTCCAATCACACGGGCTTTTCACCGAAAAGTGCAAGCCATCTAGCTGGGGTTTTATTTTTTCGGTTTTTGGCGTGGTCGTGGTTGAGCGATTCATCGTAGTAAACAGCCATAGTTTTGAAAATGACCCTAGGGGACGGAGGAAAACGGATCATTTTTGTCCCGTGGAGGAGCGGTGGGATACCTTCTGCCAAGAATCGGGGGCATCTACTACGTTTAAGTGCGTACCCCGAACCACGCCGAAAATCGCAATATTAAAACCGCAGGTAGCAGGTCTGCGACTTTCGAAAAATAGTGAGTATGGTCAGGGGTGCGGGGGCAAACGTAGCAGATGGGCGCGATTCGTGGCACATCGATCTTGGGGCCGATGCCCTTGTCCCTTAGCTGTTCCGTTTTCTCGATGCTTGAGGCTTGATCTGCCTTCTTCTTATGAGTTGCGGTGGAATGGTTCCTGCTTGAGAGGTGCCGGCTGGGATTTGGGGACTATTTCACCGCAGCTTATGATGTGGCGATGGTGTACGCCGGAACTTTGTAAAGAGCATCCCTTTTGACTAGTCGTTTAAGAACGTCTCCGATGACTAAGTTGCAGGTGGTTGCGGTTGTGTTACACTAACGCTGCGTATATAACGCAATCATCTCTATACAGATCAATGATGTCCGTCGGTATTTGACGGAGCTAGACTGTTTAGCCGCCCTGAAGGTTTATGCAGGGAGCATGTGATCACAGGGCTTGAAAAGAAAGTTGAGCAAACACTGTGTCTGATCAACAACAAGAAAACGAAATAACGACGACGCAAACGGCTCCCGCTGCACCGGTTACGTCGGACCAGGCCGTGCTTTCGGCGCAGGTCTCGGCCCCCGAGGCGCCTAAGGCCGCCGCGCCCACCACGTCCGTTGCTAGCGAGGAGGCTGCTCCCGCTAAGCCTAAGCGCACGCGTCGTGTGGCCAAGCCTGCTGCGGACGGCGAGGATGCCGAAAAGCCCAAGCGCCGTACGACGCGCACCACGCGCGCGAAGCGGCCCGTTGCCGCCGATGCTTCGGTCCCCATTTCCGATGAGGTCGCGCAGGCCCGTGCACTGGCGCAGATTAGCGAGGCCCAGGTTGTGCGTGCCCGCCGTCGCGCTGCCGAGCGCGAGGCCGCGGCATTGACTGAGCTCGCTGCGCCGGTCGCCCCCGAGGCTCCTGCTGCCGAACAGTCGGCCGAGAAGCCGGCACCGCGCACGCGTCGCCGTGCGGCAGCCAAGACGCAGCAACCCGTCGAGCAACTGACTCCTGAGGTCGCTGAAGCTCCGGCTCGTTCTGCGGCAGGGGAGGGCGCTTCCTCCGCCGAGCCCGTCGTACACGCTGAGGCCAACGAGGTTCCCGTCGTTGATCCGGCTCTGCGCCCGCATCGTCGCGGCCGCAAGCCCAAGGCGTATGTTGAGGCCGAGAAAGCCGCTGCCGCAGCAGCTGCTGCCCAGGGTGCAGCGGTGACGGCCGAGTCTACGGCCGCGGCCGATTTCTGGGTCCAGGACGCTCCGTCCACCGAGGCTCCCGCATCTGCCGATGCCGAGCCCGCCGATGTCCGCCCCGGCCGTAGCCGTCGCACCGCGGCAAAGCGCTCGACGAAGGCGAAGGCCAAAGTCGACGCCGAGGCCAAGTCCGTCGAGGACAAGTCCTCCCAGGCAACCGCCGATGCCGCTTCCGAGGCCGAGAACGTCGACCAGCCGGCAACTGAGAAGCCCAAGCGTACGCGCAAGAAGTCCGCGAGGGCCAAGGTTGCCGAGCAGCAGGGTGACGCCGATTCCGGTGCTCATGCCAACGCCGACGCCAAGGCGGAGGGCGAGGCTCCGTCCGGCACCGATGCACCCGCAGCCGACGGGGGCGTCGACACCGAAGAGGGCGCCCGCCCCAGCCGCCGTCAGCACAAGCGCAACGATGAGCGCAACGACCGCAAAGACGATCGCAACAACGACCGCCGCAGCCGTCAGCGCGACCGCAAACAGCGCAACAGGGAGCGCAACGCCGCCCCCACCGAGCCCACGCTTTCGCGTGAGGAGCTTGCGGCCATGAAGGTCGCCGAGCTGCGCGAGAAGGCAAAAGAGTTCGAGATCGAGACGACCGGCAAGAAGAAGGCCGAGCTTGTCGAGGAGATCTACACGACCGCCGCGAAGGCCGAGGGCTTCCGCGATATTAAGGGCATCCTGCAGATTCGCCCGGACGGCTCCGGCATCATCCATGCCCACGGTTACATGAAGTCCAACGAAGACGCCTTCGTCCCCGCTTACCTCATCCGCTCCGCACGCCTGCGCACGGGTGATGTCATCGAGGGTTCGCTGCGCCCTTCGCGCGGCGGCGACAAGCGAGCCGGCCTCGCCAAGATCGCGACCGTTAACGGCATGGATCCCGAGCAGATCCGCAACCGCCCCAAGTTCGGCGACCTTACCCCGGTCTATCCCAACGAGCCGCTGCGCATGGAGCATGGCAAGGATTCCATCACCGGTCGCGCCATCGATATCGTGTCGCCGATCGGCAAGGGCCAGCGCGGCCTGATCGTGTCGCCGCCCAAGGCCGGCAAGACAACGATCCTTAAGAAGATCTGCCAGTCCATCTCGATCAACAACCCCGAGGTGCACCTCATCTGCCTGCTCGTCGACGAGCGCCCCGAAGAGGTCACCGATATGCAGCGCTCCATCAAGGGCGAGGTCGTGGCCTCGACCTTCGATATGCCTGCCGAGAACCACACCCGCGTGGCCGAGCTCGTCATCGAGCGTGCCAAGCGCATCGTGGAGCTGGGCGGCGATGTCGTGGTGGTGCTCGACTCCATCACGCGTCTTGCCCGCGCCTACAACCTGGCGGCACCCGCCTCGGGCCGTATCCTTTCGGGCGGCGTCGATTCGGCAGCTCTCTATCCGCCCAAGCGTTTCCTGGGTGCAGCCCGCAATATCGAAAACGGCGGCTCGCTCACCATCCTCGCCTCCGCCCTTATCGACACCGGCTCCAAGATGGATGAGGTCATCTTTGAGGAGTTCAAGGGCACAGGTAACATGGAGCTCAAGCTCGACCGCGATCTTGCCGATCGCCGCATCTTCCCGGCCATCGACCCCGTTGCCTCCGGTACGCGCAACGAGGACCTGCTGGTCGACGAGCAGATGCGCCCGTTTGTCTTTGGCCTGCGTCGCATCCTCGCTGGTATGAACAACACCGAGCGCGCGGCGGCGTCGTTTATTAAGGGCCTTAAGGGAACCAACACCAACCAGGAGTTCCTGGTGCGCTCGGCCAAAAAGCACAGCGACTACGAGCAGACGTTTTAGACCAAAAGCCGCACGCTATATCGCCATGAGAACGGGCAATCGGGCCGGGGTTTATGCCCCGGCTCTTTCTTTATGGCGCCACTCGGCAACATTTTTTGACCTTATGACCGACAAGCAGCAGTTTTCGAGCCACAATCCGGCCTCATCGCTTGCAATCGGAGGGTCGGTTTCGCATAATAACTTTTAAGCTTCGCGACGGAAAACGCAGATGAAACGAACCATATACCGTTGCTTTGGGACGCATGTCCCGCTTCATCTTCTCTCGCGCAGCCAATTAAATGATGCGATTTGGGTGCTGGAAGATGGGGAGAGCTCATGGCTTCTTCTGATGCAACACAACGAGCAGTCCTTGCCGGACTTTCCTGCGGGATCGGCCTTGCCGCCCCCGTGGTGATGTATGCTGCGACGTTGCCGTTCTCGTCGGTTAATGAGACGGTTGTCGCGGGCGCGGTCCCCTTTGCCGTTGGTGCGGTGGCGGGCGTGGGTATCTACGCCGCCTCGCTGGGCATCTCCGAGTATCGTGCCGAGCACGATGGCCGCCTGTTTGAGCCCGATGCTGTGGGCGGTGCCGCTCAGTTTGGCCGGACCCACAGCGAGTTCAAGACCGCCTCGATTCCCGCGCAGCAGCAGGGGGCGGCACCTCAGCCTGCGGTCCCGGCCGACCAGGCCAATGCCGCACAGCCCTCTTCCGCATTTCTCTCCGGCCTGACCGGTGCGTTCCAGCACCGCCACGCCGACGATGGCGTTCCCACCATCGCGCGCGCGGCCAACGCCATGGATGAGGCCGACGCCTGGTCTATGATCGACAGTATGCTCGATGACGATTCCCCGGTCAGCTGCGATCCCGCGCGTTCGCGCGATGTCTACCAGGTCGCAATCGACGAGCTCACCAACGGTGGAAAGACCGGTTCTTACAATCGCGATGACATCGCCGCTGCCGCACGCGCCGTCTCGGGCTCTCAAGCCGCCCCTGCGGGCAGCACCGCAGCCTTCGTGGCGCTTGTAGCCAACGCCGCCAACAATGCCGCCTATAACGGCGCGTCGTCGGCTGTGTACACCTCTGCCGCGTCGGCTACTTCGGCCGGTCAACAGAGCGCAGCTCAGGCGGCTCCTGTCGCCGACCCCTTTGCCGATGAGCCCCTGGCTGTCGACGAGGAGACCATTGCCGCTCGCCGAGCTGCCGAAAGCTCGCTTTGGGGCGCTTCGGCACAAATGCAGGCCGCGGAGGCGGCGCCGTACAACGCCAAACTCGCCAGCATGCCCATCATTTCCGACGCCAAGGGTGTGGATCTCGCCGATCTGGACGAGCCTGCCGCCATCACTGCGTCTATCGACGCCCAGGATCGCGTGGATACCGACAGTCTCCCCGATGCCTCTCTTGAGGAAGATGTCCCCATGGCCGATTATTCGGGCCACGAGGACATGTGGGCCGCAGCCATGGCGATCATGGCCGAGGCTGCCGAGCCCGCCCCCGTGGCGGTGCCCACGCCTGCAGCCTCACCTGTCTCGGTTGCTCCCGTCTATGTCGGCCGCCACAGCTCCGTGCTTCCCGAGGATACCGCGCGTATCTCGCGCGAGAGCATCGAGCGGGCCGAGGCTATTGCCGCCGGCATTATGGAAAACCGTCGTCACGAGCGCGTCAATCAGATCCTCGAGGAGGAGATCGAGCGCCTGCAGTCCTCTACCGCCAAGCGTACGGGCCGTGCCTACCTGAGCGTTATCGAGGGCGGTACCGCCAGCTTCGCGCCGCTCCGCGCGGAGGCATAACTTCTGCATGGTTAAGATCAATCGAAAATGGGCGGTCGTGACCTGCCTGATGGCGCTCTTGATCTGGGGCAATTCGCTGGTTCCCGGCTCGGGGTCGGGCTCGCTGAGCCTAACGGTCATGGAAGCTATCCGCGGTTTCCTGCACGGCGTGGGACTTCCATATGAATGGGTGACCAACTATGTTGTTCGCAAGTGCGCGCATTTTACCGAGTATATGGTGCTCGGCATCTTGGCAACGCACGCCTTTGATTTTGAGGGCCGGCGCACCTTTGACGTGCTGCTGCCCACGGCGGTGTTCCTGCTGCTGATTCCTTCGATCGACGAGACGATTCAGCTCTTTGTGCCGGGACGCGCCGGCATGATCACCGATGTGATGATCGACTGCTGTGGAGCGGCAACGGGCGTTGTGCTCCGATATCTACTACGATCGCTCATATGTGCCAAAAAGGCCGCCTAGGACGTATGCTTGGTGCTAGCGGCCTTTTTTATTAGAGGGCTTATATAGGGCGTGGTGGCGTCGTTCCGTAGGTTGGATTTGCCGGGCGCGCCACGCCCTGTGGGTGCGTCTGTTACTGAAGCGCCTGCGCGCCCAGGGCCAGGCAGCCCATGATGCCCTGCTTGCCCTCAAGGCTGTTGTTGACAATATAGGTATCGATGTCGTTGACCTCGGGCGTGACGATATAACCGTTGAGCATCTCGGCGCACTTCTTGCGCGCGAGCGGCACGATGGGGGTGTGGTCGGCCACGCCGCCACCGATGATGATCTTTTGCGGCGCGTAGCACAGCGTGTAGGTCATGAGCGCCTGTGCCAGATAGCCTGCGAGCAGGTCCATGGCCTCCGGGTCATCGGCCATGTCTCCGGCGCTCTTGCCATCCCAGCGCTTTTTAACGCCGGGGCCGGCGATGAGACCCTCGAGGCAATTGTCGTGGAAGGGGCAGGCGCTGTGCTCGCCAATGGTGTCGCGCGGGTCGCGCGTGACCAGGATGTGGCCGGCCTCGGGATGCATCATGCCGTGTACGAGTTTACCGCCCGAGAGCACGCCGGCGCCCACGCCGGTGCCGATGGTCAGATACACAACGTCAGTGAGGCCCTGGGCGCAACCAAAGGTGACCTCGCCCAGGCAGGCGACGTTGACGTCGGTGTCGTAGCCGCAGGGGATATTGAGCTCGTTTTGGATAGTGCCCAGCAGGTCAAAGTAGCGCCATGCCGTTTTGGGCGTCTCCAGGATCTTGCCGTATTGGGGCGAGGCAGGGTTGACTGCGGTGGGGCCAAAGGCGCCGATGCCCAGCGCGGCGATGCCCTTGTCGGCAAACCATGCATTGACGGCCTCAACGGTCTCCTGCGGGGTCGTGGTCGCGATCTGCTCACGCTCCAGGACCGTACCGTCTGCATAGCCCGTGGCGCAGACCATCTTGGTGCCGCCGGCCTCGAGCGCTCCGATAAGCTGCTGTTCTGCCATAGTATTCCTCTCTCTGGGACGAGTTGCTCCGTGACTAAAGTATAGGGCTCTAAACCATTTAAGAAAGCGCTATAAAAAGAAGCCTCGCAACGTGGCGGGCGGTGCGGGGCTTCTTTGGTTGCTTTAGTTGCCGGGCCGTCCTTACCCGCGCGGCTTGATTTTATCACGTAGCGACTTGAGGTTCTCCAGTGCCGCGTTAAGCGTCTCGTCCCGCTTGGCAAAGTGGAAACGAATCAGATGGTTGACGGGCTCGCGGAAGAAGCTCGAGCCGGGCACGGCGCCCACGCCCACCTTGGATGCGAGGTCCTCGCAGAATTCGAGGTCGCTGTCATAGCCAAACTCAGAGATGTCCATCATGACGTAGTAGGCGCCCTGCGGCACGTTATGCTCAAGACCGATGCTATCGAGCCCCTGGCAGAACAGGTCGCGTTTGGCGGTGTAGAGGTCGAGGACCTCATCGTAATAGCTGTCGTCGAAGTTGAGGGCGGTGACAACGGCTTCCTGCAGGGGAGCGGCGGCACCCACGGTGAGAAAGTCGTGGACCTTCTTGATGCGCTCGGTGATCTGGGCCGGGGCGATGGTGTAGCCCAGACGCCAGCCGGTGATGGAGTACGTCTTAGACAGCGAGCTGCAGCTGATGGTTCGCTCGAACATGCCGGGCAGCGTGGCCATGTAGACGTGCTCATGGGGCGCGTAGACGATGTGCTCGTAGACTTCGTCGGTGATGCAGTACGCGTCGTACTTTTTGCACAGGTCGGCGATAAAGGTGAGCTCTTCGCGCGTAAAGACCTTGCCGCAGGGGTTGGAAGGGTTGCACAGGACGATGGCCTTGGGGTCGTTGTCGCGGAAGGCAGCCTCGAGCGCCTCGCGGTCAAAGTCGAATGTGGGCGGGTTGAGCGGCACATAGATGGGCTCGGCACCCGAGAGAATGGTGTCAGCGCCGTAGTTCTCGTAGAACGGCGAGAAGATGACGACCTTGTCTCCGGGGTTCGTAACCGTCATCATGGCGGCCATCATGGCCTCGGTGGAGCCGCAGGTGACCACGATATTCTGGTTGGGGTCGATCGACATGCCCATAAAGTGCTCCTGTTTGGCGGCGAGCGCCTCGCGCATGGCCTGGGAGCCCCAGGTAATGGAGTACTGGTGGTAGAGCGGCTCGGGGTCGGCGGCGATGGTGCTCAGGCTGTTGAGCAGCTGCGCCGGAGGATCGAAGTCGGGGAAGCCCTGCGAGAGATTGACGGCATCGTACTTATTGGAGATGCGTGTCATGCGGCGGATGACCGAATCGGTAAATGTTGCCGTGCGGTTGGAGAGTTCTTTCATGCCGGTCCTTTCGAGGATTTGCAGTGGGGCAAGTTTACTCCTATGGAACCGGTGGGAATTGCTCGAAACGCGCTCGAAAAACTCTTTTCAAAATTCTTGAAAATTGGGGCTTGCATCGCGTGGCGTTCCTTGCAATAATAGTCGAGCGCGAAGCGCACAGGACACGGTGGGTGTAGCTCAGTTGGCTAGAGCGACGGGTTGTGGTCCCGTAGGTCGAGGGTTCGAGTCCCTTTACCCACCCCAGTTCTTGCTTCGTGTTGATATCGGGTCGTTAGCTCAGTTGGTAGAGCAGGGGACTCTTAATCCCAAGGTCCAGGGTTCGAACCCCTGACGGCCCACCACACGATATCTCCTCTAAAGTCCGCCATAACGGACTTTAGCTTTGGGTCGTTAGCTCAGTTGGTAGAGCAGGGGACTCTTAATCCCAAGGTCCAGGGTTCGACCCCCTGACGGCCCACCCAAAGATCGTTAAAGCGACTGGCTTAGGCTGGTCGCTTTTTTGTTGACCTCGCACGGGGTCGAACCCGTCGGGGCGCGGAGCTGAGGAAATGCGTAAGCATTTGCCAGCGCAGCGCGCAAGGCGCGAAGCGCCGCAGTGACCGCCTGCGCAGCAGGCTGACCCCCTGACGGCCCACCCAAAGATTGTTAAAGCGACTGGCTCAGGCTGGTCGTTTTTTGTTGACCACGCATGGGGTCGAACCCGAAAGGGCGCGGAGCTGAGTAATCTGCACCGTGATTCCCTTAGGGAAACACGGCTAAAGCCCCGTAGGCGTGTTCTCCTTAGGGGAATCATGCTTACGGGGCTCGATGCATGTTGAGAAGTTGTGATCAAACTCAAAGTGAGAATCGATTTAGTCTGCTCGATAGTGCGAACCTAAGCTTTCAGTTCGCTTGCGCATGGCTTTGACCATTTCCTGTGCTAGTCGAATCTGCGACTGTAGGCGGGCGAGGGCTGCGATCTCGCTGTCATCGGCATGCGGCTTACTCAGCGCCATGGCCTTGTCTTGCAGGCTTTCAAGCTGTTGCAGGGCCTCGGATAGGCCTGTTTCGGTCCTGTTGATCATGCAATAGGTGCTCATCGTGTGCCTAAGGCTGTGTGTCAGGCGTTCGGCATCTGTTGTGGCAATGCCGTACTGGGGGAGGGTGATATCCGCCTTCAGGGCTGCCTCAGGCTCCTTCTGCGCTGCAAGGGCTGCCGATGCGCCCGCGACGCGCCCGAACACGATGCCGTTGGCGCTTGACAAGCCACCAATGCGGTCGGCGCCGTGCATGCCGCCTGTCGCCTCGCCGCAAGCGTAGAGGCCCTCAACGCCCGTGTGCGCGGTCTTATCGATCTTGATGCCGCCGTTAGCGGCGTGGGCATACATCGCAACGCGCATCTCGTCGGTCGGCGCGATGCCGTGCTCGTCTTGCAGCCAGGTGGCAAAGGTCTGCACAAACTCTGGGACATCCTCGCGGGGGAAGTCGTAGTGGAGTGCCAGGCCTTCGGCACCTGCCTGTTCGATGACGAGATCGATAGCGCGGGAGGCCAAGCGTGACGTGAAGGGACCATATCCAGAGCGCTGCTCGAGCAGGTCGTCCAGCTTGTCGTCGGCAATATCTACCGGCTGGTCTACATGCACGTAGCGCCAGGTTTTCTCGTTGAAGACCAAGTTACGCCTGGGCTCGATGAAGCCAGGCATCATCTGCATGAACTCTATATTAGTAAGTGTTGCGCCGTGCGCCAGTGCGATGGCCTGCGAGGAGCTGAGCACATCAGCCGACGTAAGGCTGCGCTCGAACAGGCCGCCTGTGCCACCGGCTGCGATGATCGTGGCCTTGGCAGCAAAGGGCACGATTCGATTTTCGGTAAGGTCGTAGAGTACGGTTCCGGTTATTCTGCCGTTCGTGTCCTCAACAAGGTCGATAAGCTCATGGCGGGGGAGCAGGCAAATGCCGAGCGACTCGATCCAGGTCGTCAGAGCGTCCTCAAGGGGCTTGCGGGTGAGGCCGCGCCACATGCGCGTCTTGTGGTCAAAGCAGGGGATAAATTGCTTTTGTTGAGCACTCTTGGCGCTTTGCGGACGCTGGAGCTCAACGCCCAGGTCTTGCTCGAGCCAGTCAATCGCTTGGGGAATGCCGTGGACGAACGTTTGGACGAGTTCGGGGTCGGCAACGCCGCCGCCGACGGCCAGGATGGTGTCGATGAGGTCCTGCTCGTCGTCTTCGTCGACGGGACCGATGAGGCCGAGGCCCCAGGTACCCGGGAAGAAGCTCGATCCACTCATGGTCTTGCCGGCGCTTGCCACAGTGACGGTTGCACCCGTGCGTGCCGCTTCGATGGCGGCACAAAGGCCCGCAATGCCAGATCCAATTACCAGTACATCAGTCGATTCCATCGGATTCCTTTCTCGTCCGGCGCATTGTCGCACGGGTGATCGGCAATGGGGCCGCAAAGACCCGGCAAATCGGTAAAGGGCAAATATGGCAGGTGGGCGTCATGGACGCTCTGACGCTCCATCTCATCACATCTTGCATTTCGCCCCAGCTGATATATCGGCATTAGCTACCCTGCGCCAGCGCAAACAAAAAGAGCCGCTACCCGGGTGGGTAGCGGCTCTAAAACTCAACTATATGAGCATCGCGCGGGCGCGATTAGGCCTTGAGGGCCTCCTCGACGGCGACAGCGCAGGCGACGGTGGCACCGACCATGGGGTTGTTGCCCATGCCGATGAGACCCATCATGTCGACGTGCGCAGGCACGGAGGAAGAACCGGCGAACTGGGCGTCGGAGTGCATACGGCCCATGGTGTCGGTCATGCCGTAAGAGGCAGGGCCGGCGCCCATGTTGTCCGGGTGCAGGGTACGGCCAGTGCCGCCACCAGAAGCGACGGAGAAGTACTTCTTGCCAGCCTCGAGGCGCTCCTTCTTGTAGGTGCCAGCGACGGGGTGCTGGAAGCGCGTCGGGTTGGTGGAGTTGCCGGTGATCGAGATGTCGACGTTCTCGTGCCACATGATGGCAACGCCCTCGCGGACGTCGTCGGCGCCGTAGCAGTTGACGGCGGCGCGGGGACCATCGGAGTAGGGGATGGTCTCGACGACCTTGAGCTCGCCCGTGAAGTAGTCGAACTGGGTCTTCACGTAGGTGAAGCCGTTGATGCGGGCGATGATCTGAGCGGCGTCCTTGCCCAGACCGTTGAGGATAACGCGCAGCGGCTTCTTGCGAGCCTTGTTGGCGTTCAGAGCCAGGCCGATAGCGCCCTCAGCGGCAGCGAAGGACTCGTGGCCAGCCAGGAAGGCGAAGCACTCGGTGTCGTCGGAGAGCAGCATAGCGCCCAGGTTGCCGTGGCCCAGACCGACCTTGCGGTCCTCGGCGACGGAGCCGGGAACGGTGAAGGCCTGGATGCCCTCGCCGATGATGGCGGCAGCCTCAGAAGCAGTCTTGGCGCCACGCTTGACAGCGAGAGCGCAGCCGAGGGTGTAGGCCCACTCGGCGTTCTGGAAGGCGATGGACTGGGTGTTGTTGACGATCTCACGCGGGTTGAAGCCCTTGTCGGTGCAGATCTGCAGAGCTTCCTCGAGGGAGGCGATGCCGTTGTCGGCGAGGCACTTGTTGATCTTGTCAGCGCGGCGCTCGTAACCTTCGAACGTAACAGTCATAGTTATTTCCCTCCCTTTCTACTCGTGAACCGGGAACACGCTGGCGACGGAGTGAGTCTCCTCGTCGGTGCGCGGGTCGATGTACTTGGCAGCGTTCTCCCACTGACCATAGTGGCCCATAGCGCCAGCGATGGCCTCCTCGGGGGTCTTGCCGGCCTTGACGGCGTCGGTGAACTTGCCGAGGTTCAGGAACTCGAACGCGATGATCTCGTTCTTGTCGTTGAGAGCCATGCGGGTGACGTAGCCCTGAGCGAGCTCGAGGTAACGAGCGCCCTTGGCCTTGGTGCCGAACATGGTGCCGACCTGGGAGCGAAGGCCCTTGCCGAGGTCGTCGAGGGAGGCGCCCACGGGCAGGCCGCCCTCGGAGAACGCGGTCTGGCTGCGGCCGTAAACGATCTGCAGGAAGATCTCGCGCATAGCGACGTTGATGGCGTCGCAGACGAGGTCGGTGTTGAGGGCCTCGAGGATGGTCTTGCCGGGAAGGATCTCGGAAGCCATGGCGGCAGAGTGGGTCATGCCCGAGCAGCCGATGGTCTCAACGAGGGCCTCCTCGATGATGCCGTCCTTGACGTTCAGCGTGAGCTTGCAGGCGCCCTGCTGAGGTGCGCACCAACCCACACCGTGCGTAAGACCGGAGATGTCGGAAATCTCCTTAGCCTGGACCCACTTGCCCTCCTCGGGGATGGGTGCGGGGCCGTGGTATGCACCCTTGGCAACGGGGCACATGTTCTCCACTTCCTGTGAGTACTGCATGCCTCTCCTCTCTATCGTGTTGGCGTCCCGTCTGGGGGTCGTGGCTGGCGATTGCCGGGCGACCCTTCGAAAGGGACATGACATGCAGCCCCTATAATACCGCGAAATGCACGGAATATTCGGCGAACGGCTCAGTTTTCGTAGCGAGAAGCGCGGAACTTTCAATTGAAACGATTTAACCAGACTATTTGCGGTCAAGCGACATTTTGTAGGGTGTAAGTTTTTATCAAGGTTTTGATTAGCTTTTGGCAAGACAGCGTTGCCTGACCTGTGGCTATATTGCCGTTCGCCATCGGATTGCCGCCTTTTACCGTCGACGGGTGCCATTTTGCGTGAATGTTTTGATGGCACGTTTCAATCGTGATGTATTGGATGGTAAGCAGATCCCGGCGAAGGGAGCGCCATGCAGCGCGTTTGGAAAACGATCACCGGTTTTTACCATGTTTGTGCCCGCGGTATGGGCGGGCAGTTGATCTTTGAGAGCGACGAGGACCGGTGGGAGTTTTTGGAACTGATGCGCGACTGCTGCCGCGATGCCCAGGTGACGATTGTGGCCTGGTGTCTCATGAGCGACTACGTGGATCTGGTGCTTTTGGATTACGAGGACGAAATGAGCGCTGCTATGCAGCGGCTGCTGTTGACGTATGCTCGTCGGTTCAATAAGCGCGCTGGGCGCGCGGGCTGCCTATTTCGTGAGCGTTTTGAGCGCCGCTCGCTCGATACCGACTGGCAGGTGATGGAGGCTATTCGCTCCGTACACGCCGATCCGCAGGAGGAGGGCATTAGCCTAATCGAGCGTTATCCCTGGAGCAGCTTTGCGGAGCATCTGCGCGCTTACGACAGCGATGCGGCCGATGTCACGAGGGGATTTTCCGATCCTTCTTGTGTACTTGAACTTTTTGGTTCTGCCGAGGGCTTTATTGCCTATTCGCTAGCGATGCCCGACGGCGGCGAACCGGTGCTGTGCGATATGAAAGAGACGGAGTGGGAACGCCACGCCTTTGCCGACAGGTTGGCGAAGAGCCTCGGGGCTCCGCTCCACGGGGTTAAAGCCGCACCGCCGGCGCGGCGCGATGCCGTTATCGTTGGATTGCACGATGCCGGATTTACGGTGCGTCAGATTGAGCACTATACCGGGATTGGCAAAAGTACGGTTTCTCGTATTGTGCGGACCCGCACGGGGACGGCGATGCGGGCTGGCGGAAACGTGATGTAGGGCTGCCTGTGCACCGCGGCTGGGGTCGTTCATGCGCCGCAACCTGCGTTCTAAATGCTTGGTACGCTGACTGCACTTCTTGATATGCATAGAACGATTGCCGTCTTGCATAAAAATACGGCTCAGTCCGGTTTTACCCGCGCCTACCCCCGTCCACACCGTGCAAAAAGCGGAGTTTTCAGCATCGTGGTGCTGTCGGCACCGCCGTAATCTTGAAATATATGGGTCCCGAAGCCATTTATGTCTGCCGATGTGCCTCCAAAGCGCATGCTTGTGACCCCTGAGACCACTATGCTTGTTCTAAAACGATATAAAAGGGTGCCTGGAGACGTTGATTAACGCTTTCAATGCGTATACACGCAACTTGGCGTGCTGAAAACTCGCAAAAATGCACGCCGCACCCTATGGGACCCGTCTGTGGCGGGCGCGAAGCGAACCGGAGCCCAGCAGGACGGGGCATGGGGCGTTGCTTGGGGTGCCCGTGGCTCTGTCGCTAGCCGTTGGCACTGTGGAAAACGTCCGTGTTTGCGGCTGGCTGTTCGGTAAATGACAGGGCGAGCGCCGGACGCGCGAACTTTGTGTGTCCGAGGCGTTATGAAAAAGCCGAGCCGCCCGTATTGGGCGGCTCGGCAATCAAACCCTTTGATCTGGGGCATCCGCTTCTGGCTAGTTTACCCTTCGAGCATGCCGTCGAGGGTGCGCCAGGCTAACTCGGCGCATTTGACGCGGGCGGGCATGTGCGAGATGTCCTGGAGCTGGGCGGCCTCGTCCAGGTCTTCCAGGTCTTCCTCGGAGAGCCGCTCGCCACGGATCATGGCGAGGAAAAGCCCTGCCAGACGACGTGCTTCCTCGACCGTCTCGCCGGTGATGAGGTCGGCCATGATATCGGCGCTGGCCTGGCTGATGGCGCAGCCGTGACCGGTAAAGGAGGCCTCCTCGATCACGTTGTTCTCGACACGCAGCTGCAGAGTGAGCTCATCGCCGCAGCTGGGGTTGATGCCGTCGTGCTCGTGCGTGGGGGCATCCATCTCGTACTTGTAGTCGGGGTGCGAGTTGTGCTCCATAAACGTGGTAGAGGTGTACAGATTACCCATTGAACGTGCTCCAAACGTGATGCAGGCCGGCGATGAACTTGTCGATATCGGCCTTGTCGTTGTAGAAGGCCACGCTGGCGCGGCAGCAGGCAAGGTTCTCGACGCCCAGCCAGGTGAGCAGAGGCTGCGCGCAGTGGTGACCGGCGCGGATGCAAACGCCGTCCATGTCCATGATGCTCGCGACATCGTGCGGGTGGATGCCCTTGACGTTAAAGCTGACGACGCCGTGGTGGTTGTCCCAATAGATGGAGCCGATGATCTGGACAAAGTCGAGCTGCATGAGCTCGCCCATCAGGTAGTGGACGAGTGCCTTCTCACGGGTCTGGATGTTTTCGTAGCCTACCGTGTTGACCAGGTAGTCAAGCGCCGCGCCCGTGGCGAAGATGCCGGCGGCGTCCTGCGTGCCGGCCTCGAATTTCTCGGGGACGGGCGCCCAGACGGCGTCTTGCTCGGTGACCGAGTCGATCATCTCGCCGCCGGTAAGCATGGGCGGCATGGCGTTGAGCAGGTCCATCTTGCCCCACAGCACGCCGATGCCCATGGGGCCCATAGCCTTGTGCGCGCTAAAGGCAAAGAAATCGGCTCCCAGATCGGCCACATCGACCGGCATGTGCGGCAGCGACTGCGCACCGTCGACGACCAGATAGCCGCCGTACTTGTGCACGAGCTTGCCGAGGTTCTTGACCGGATTCTCAACGCCCAGCACGTTAGAGACCTGACCCACGGCCAAGATCTTGGTCTTGGGGCCCACCTTGGACAGAACTTCCTCGGTCGTTAGCTGGCCGGTCTTGGTGGGGTAGAGGTAGACGAGCTTGGCACCGGTCTCGCGGCAGACCTGCTGCCACGGGATCAGGTTGGAGTGGTGCTCCATGATGGTGATGACGACCTCGTCGCCCGGCTCCAGCACCGTGGGCGCAAAGCTCTTGGCGACCAGGTTGAGCGACTCGCTCGTGTTGCGGGTGAAGACGACCTCGTTGGCCTGGGGGGCGCCGATGACATCGGCGATCTGCTGGCGCACCTTCGCGATAGCCTCGGTGGCCTCGACGGACAGCGAGTACAGGCCGCGCAGGGGGTTGGCGTTCATGCGCTGGTAGAAGTCGCGCTCGGCGTCGAGCACGCAGGCGGGGCGCTGTGCGGTGGCGGCGCTATCGAGGAAGGCGATTTCGGGGTGCTGCTGGAACAGCGGGAACTGCGCCTTGTAGGGATTGGTCTCGATGTCGACGGTAGGCCAGCCGCGCGAGGCCTCGTCGCTGGCGTCGAGCTCCATGGGCTCGGGGGCAGTACAGGTATCGCATTTAACGTGCTCGGTGTCGATCATGCGAGCTCCTCCTCAAAGTTGTCGATTAGGTTGTTGCCCAAGCGAACGACGGCGGCGCGGGTGCGCTCGTCGATGGCGGAAAGCGCGGCGTCCTCCAGCTTGGCGCGGATGAACAGGTCCTCGGCGGCGTTTTGGTCAAGGCCGCGGCAGGCGAGGTAGAACAGCTGCTCGTCGCGGACGTGACCGATGGTGGCGCCGTGGTTGCCGGCGACGTCGTCCTCGTCGCAGAGGATGACGGGAACGGTCTTGTTGTCGACGCCCTTGTTGGCCAGCAGCACGGTTTCGCGCTCGGTGCCGGTTGCGCCCTTGCAGCCGTGCACGAGGTCGATGGTGCCGCGGTAGACCTTCTTGGACGTACCGGTCAGCACGCCGTTGGCGTCGATCTCGCACTCGGTCTTGCGGCCGCGGTGGCGCAGCTCGTAGTTAAAGTCGCGAACTTGTTCGCGGGCACCCAGGTAATCGGTATCGATGGTCACCTTGGCGGTGTCGCCCAGCAGGTCGCCGGCAAGGCCGGTGGCGCTGGCACCGGCACCCAGGACGGTGTGCTGCACGTTGACGCGCGCGCCCTCGTCCAGGAACAGACCGGTGTCGTCGAGCGCGATCCAGCTGTCATCGAGCGTCTGCGTGCAGGTCACGTTGACAGTGGCGTACTCGTGAGCGCACACCCGCAGCACGGAGCCCACGACGCCTTGGCCGTTGACGGGGGAGTCTAGGGCTAGAGCGAGGTCGAGCGTTGCCTGCGGACGGGCGACGACGTCGATGGCGGCAATCGCAGCGGCTGCGTCGACGCCATTCACGCGCACGGTAACCGTGGCGTGCTTGTATGCGGACACATCGATGACGATGCGCTTGGTGGCGTGGTCGGCCAGGTAGGTATAGGCAGCCTCGCCCATGCCGGTCTCGAAGGCCTCGGCAGGGGAGAGCTCCTCCTCGAGCTTGATGGCGCCGGCCTGGTAGACAGAGGTGGCGGGCACGTCGAGCTCGGTCTCGGGCGTGATGCGGGCACGATCGGCGGCGTCGCCGGGGGCGGAGGCGCGGCGCTCGGGGAAGCGCTCGGCCATGGCATCCATGGCGGCGTCGAAGGCGTCGGCCGAGCCGGCAAACTGCTCGTCCAGCCCCTCGATCTCAACGGCCTCGGCGGGAGCGGCGGCAAGCTCGTCCGAAAGCTCAAGCTTGGTCTGGTTCATACGCAGCCAACCCCAAGTGGCGGCAGGCATCGCATTAACCTGCTCGAGCGTGGTAGCAGCGGTGTTGGTTTCCTGTTTCATTATCCGATCGCTCCTTCCATCTCGAGCTTGATCAGGTTGTTCATCTCGACGGCGTACTCCAGCGGCAACTCCTTGGAGACCGGGTTGGCAAAGCCGTTGACGATCATGGTGCGGGCCTCTTCCTCCGAGATGCCGCGGCTCATCAGGTAGAACACCTTGTCGTCGCCGATGCGGCCGATGGTGGCCTCGTGGCCGATGTCGACATTCTTGGCGCGGATGTCCATGGCGGGGATGGTATCGGAGCGGCTTTGGTCGTCGAGCATGAGCGACTGGCAGCTCACGGTTGCCTTGGAACCCTCGGCCTTAGGCGTGGCCACGATGGAGCTGCGGAAGGTCTGGATGCCGCCGCTCTTGGAGATGCCCTTGGTCTCGACGGTTGCCGAGGTATCGGGCGCGTTGAGTACGACCTTACAGCCGGTGTCGAGGTTTTGGCCGGCACCGGCAAAGGTGATGCCGGTAAAGCTCGAGCGGGCGCGACGGCCGTTGAGCACGCTCATGGGATAGAGGTAGCCCACGTGGCTGCCGAAGGAGCCGCTGATCCACTCGATGTCGCCGTCCTCGTCCACGCGCGCACGCTTGGTGTTGAGGTTGTACATGTTCTTGGACCAGTTCTCGATGGTCGAGTAGCGCAGGTGTGCACGCTTGCCCACAAAGAGCTCCACAGCACCGGCGTGGAGGTTGGCCACGTTGTACTTGGGTGCGGAGCAGCCCTCGATAAAGTGCAGGTCGGCGTTGTCCTCGACGATGATGAGCGTGTGCTCAAACTGGCCGGCGCCCTTGGCGTTGAGGCGGAAGTAGCTCTGCAGCGGAAAATCGAGCTTGGTGCCCTTGGGCACGTAGACAAACGAGCCGCCCGACCACACGGCGCCGTGCAGGGCCGCAAACTTGTGGTCGGTGGGCGGGATGAGCGTCATAAACTTCTCGTGGATGAGCGGCTCCCACTGCGGGTCGTGCAGGGCCTCTTCGATGCCGGAGTAGACGATGCCCATCTTGGACGCGGTGTCCTGCATGTTGTGGTAGACGAGCTCGGAGTCGTACTGCGCGCCGACGCCCGCCAGGTAGCTGCGCTCGGCCTCGGGGATACCCAGGCGCTCAAAGGTGTTCTTGATGTCGTCGGGCACCGACTCCCAGTCGTGCTTTTGGTCGGTGTTGGGCTTGACGTAGGTGACGATGTTGTCCATGTCCAGGCCCTCGATGGAGGGGCCCCACGTCGGATTGGGGAAGCGGTTAAAGATCTCGAGGGATTTGAGGCGCAGGTCGAGCATCCACTGCGGCTCGTCCTTCTTGGCGCTGATCTCGCGCACGATGTCGGGCGTGATGCCGGCGTCGAGGCGCTCGAATCCCTCCTCGCCATAGGTGAAGTCGTAGAGGCTGCGGTCGATGTCTGCGACCTCGGTGCGGTTCTTGGTCATTGCGTCGCCCCTTTACGCCTGCTGCTCGGCAGCGGCGGCTTCGGCCTTGGCGTGCTGCTCGGCGGCCTCGCGCTCGAAGGTCTCAAAACCGTTCTTGTCGATCCAGGGGATCAGCGAGGCGTCGTCCTCGCGCACGATGTGGCCCTTGACCATAACGTGGACGCGGTCGACATCCAGGTGCTCCAGGATGCGCGTGTTGTGCGTGATGATGAGCATGGAGCCGTCGCAGCTCTTGCGGTAGGCGTCCATGCCATGGCTGACGGTGGACAGGGCGTCGACGTCCAGGCCCGAGTCGGTTTCGTCCAGGATGGCGAGCTTAGGCTGCAGCAGCAGAAGCTGGAGCATCTCGACCTTCTTTTTCTCGCCGCCCGAGAAGCCCACGCCCAGCTCGCGGTTGAGGTAGGCGGTGTCCATGTTGAGCTCTGCCGCGAGCTCCTTGACGCGCCGGCGGAACTCCTTGCCCTTCATCTCCAGGCCGGGGCGGCCGGCGATGCTGGCACGCAAAAAGCTCGACAGCGGCACGCCCGGGATCTCGACCGGGGCCTGGAAGCTCAGAAACAGGCCGGCGCGCGAACGCTTGTCGGTAGTGAGCTCGGTGATGTCCTGGCCGTCAAAGACGATGCGGCCGTCCTGCACGGTGTAGACGGGGTCGCCCATGACCAGGTGGCCGAGGGTGGACTTGCCGGCGCCGTTGGGTCCCATCAGCACGTGGGTCTCGCCGGCGGCGACGTTGAGGTTGACGTTGTGGAGGATGGTCTTCTCGTCCACGGAGGCGGTCAGACCTTCGATGGAAAGCAGCGGATTTGCGCTCATGCTGTCCCTCTCTATGTATGGTGTACTCATAGGTGTACTAAACCCTAGGAATCTTCTCGGAATAAAGTTACTATGGGTTCGGCGTTAGTCAAGGGAAAACCCGACTAATCCACTCGACTTTTTAGATGTGGGACATAATAATCAGGCTTGTTTGCCCCGCGTGCATAAGATTTGGGATAAACAAGCCTGGTATTTTGTCCCGGCAACGATGAGAGGGTAGGTATGCTCATTTCTTCTAAGGGCCGCTATGCCCTCCGTCTGATGATCTATATCGCAGCGCTTGGCGACGTCGAGGGCAAAATCGCCCTGCGCGAGGTCGCCGACCGCGAGCATATCTCGCAAAAGTATTTGGAGCAGCTGGTTCGTCCGCTTATGAAGGCAGGCCTGCTTAGGAGCGTGCGCGGTAAGGGCGGCGGCTACATGATGGCCAAGGACCCCTCCGAGGTGCGTGCCGGCGACATCCTGCGTGCCGTCGAGGGCAGCACGGCTCCGGTGGCGTGCGATGGCATCGACAACAGCTGCACCCGCAGCGATCTTTGCTCGACCGTCAAGTTCTGGCGCGGGCTGGACGACGTGATCGAAAAGTACGTCGACGGCGTGACGTTGGCCGACCTAGCCGCCGTCCCCGAGATCAACTTTGACATTAAGCTGTAGGGGTGTAAATGGCATCTCTCGACAAAGTGTACAAGCAAATCGAAGTTTTTGCTCGGGAATGTGACGCCGAGAAGGTCGTGTTGTTTGGTTCTCGTGCTCGAGGCGACAACTTGCCCAAGAGCGATATTGACATCGCCGTAGCAGGTTGCCGGGATTTCGGCCGTTTCTCATATTTGATCGAGGAGCGACTTGATACTCTTTTGGATGTAGATGTCGTCAATCTCGACGAGTCCTTATCGCAGCAATTGCTCGATGAAATTGCCAGGGATGGTGTGATTCTGTATGAAAAAATATGAGAACTTTGCCAGCGCCTTGGCGAATCTTGAGGATGCGCCCAATCAGGATCTCAACAATGATTTTGTTCAGAGTGGATTGATTAATAAGTTTAATCTTCAATTTGAACTGAGCTGGAAGCTCCTTAAGCGTCTACTCGAGTATGAGGGTGCCACGCTTGCCGCGTCGGGGTCTCCTCGTGCCATCTTGAAGGAGTCCTACCGTTTCTACGACTTTATTGATGAGGCGGCCTGGCTAGATATGCTCAGAGACCGTAACACGAACGTTCATATTTATGACAACAAGCTCGCTCAAGATTTGATTCAGCGCATCTTGAACGTCTATATTCCCGCTTTCTGCCAGTTGCGAGACGGGCTGATGGAGCGATACGGCGAGCTTCTTCTGGTGCCCGACGACCAGTTTGTTTAATTCCTTAAGATTTCGCGGAGGGTTGTTGCCGTTTACCGATGGGTTGTTGTGCAACAAACGGGGGGCTGTAATACTGAATCCATCTTTGCAAACTGCACTTTAACTACACCAATGCAGGGAGGATCTATGCAGCCCAAGCATTCCGCAATTGTCGCGGGCCTGACGTTGGCGCTTTCGTTTGGCACCGTTGCCGCGCCTGTGACTGCTGTTGCCGAGGAGCCCACGCCGGGTGTTGCCTCGGATGCCACCGATATCGATAAGGGCCTTTATACCCAGCAGTCCTTCTCGGGCGTGTTGAGGTCGGTTCAGGGTGTTTCGTTTGTCAACGTGACCGCCGAGATGAAGTACTTCACCAAATATGAGAGCCATGGCAACTATAACCAGGGCTTTTCGTATGGCGATGGCTATAACGCGCTGGGTTATTACCAGTTCGACCGTCGTTGTTCGCTCATTCCGTTTATGAAGCAGGTCTACAACTACGATTCTGCTAAGTACAGCATGCTTAAGGCTGCGATCGATCGCAGCAGCGAAATTTCCAACGCGAGCAACCCCATGTATGCGAACGGCCAGCTCACCGAGTTGGGACGTATTGCGCAGGAGGCCTTCCAGAGCGCCTATAACACCGATCCTGCTGAGTTCTCAGCCCTGCAGGATGCGTATGCGTACAACTCGTACTATGCGGTGACCGAGGCGTGGCTCAAGAGTGCTCTTGGCATTGACATCTCCGGCCGCGCCGATTGCGTTAAGGGCATGGTGTGGAGTATCACCAATATGTGCGGCACCGGTGGCTGCCAGGACTTTTTCCGCTGGGCAAAACTTTCCAACAGCATGACCGACCGCGAGTTTGTGACGGCGCTTTCCAACAGCGTGGTCAATAATGTGGCGACCAAGTATGCAAGCCAGCCCCAGTACCACGAGGGCTGGAAGAACCGCTACCGCAACGAGCTAAAGGACTGCTTGGTTTATATCGCTGAGGACGAGGCAGCCGCTGCGACGCCCGTGCAGCCCGAGCCTACGCCGGCGCCCTCGCCGACACCTGATTCGAATGACGACTCGAGTGACGATGCCAACGATGACAGGATGGATGCGCCCTCGACCGATGCTGACGGTAATGGCTCTGCTGGTGGCACTACCAACGACGGCTCTACCTCGAACGGCTCCGATTCGAACGGCTCTGCTGCGGGTGATTCGTTTCCAAGCTCTGCCGGCAATACGGACAGCGCCGCCTCTGGTTCGACCGACGCTGACACCTCTAACTCATCCACCGGCTCGAGCGATTTGTCCGTTGGCACCGGCTCTAACAACGGCTCCGGCTCTGACGCAACCCCTGATTCCGATGCTTCCAAGGACGACTCGAATAAGGCGCCGGACGCTCCCGTTGCTTCGCCGGACAAGAAGCCTTCTTTCTCCGTGCAGCTTGGTTCTACGTTGGGCTCTTCGCTGATGGCTGGCGTCAATAATGGCTCGACTCAGAACAAGGACAACTCTGATCAGGTTTCCATGGAAAAGACCGAGGCCGCAAAGGGCGACTCAAAGGACAAGGCTTCCGAGAAGGCTGAATCCGATAAGGGTCCTAGCTCTGATGAGAAGGGCGACAAGTCCGGTCAGAAGAAGGACGAGAGCAAGACCGAGGGCGAAAAGAAACAGTCCGAAGACGACGACAAGAGCGGTGCTGACAACCAGGTTCAGGAGCAAAATGACTCCAAAACGGTGACCACTACGACCACGACGACCACCACAACCAAGTCATCTGGCGGCAATATGCCCAAGACGGGCGATCTGATTGTGATGGCGAGCCTTGCCAGCGCGAGCTTGGCCACGCTGGGCGCTACGTCTATCGTAAGTGGTAAGCATAAGCTCGATCAGCAGAAGAAAGCTTCTGGAGAGGACGACTCTGAGGAGTAGGCTCTCAGTTGCCAGATAACTAAAGAGTCGGGTCGGGGCCCGGTGCGAATGCATCGGGCCCTGTTTTGTTGTGCAACGATTAGTTATGCCCCCTCACACCCCATGTTGCTACCGTTGCCCGATATGTTTGCGCGCTACATCAGTACGTGAGAGGCCGTCATTACAATTGGAATCGTGCTGCGATTTAGGGGGAACGTTGCAATGTCTGAACAGGCAAATAATGGTTGTGCTGCCGGCTTTGGTGTGCGTCTGATTGGCTGTGCCGACGATGCGATTTTGCCCATTGGCATGCACGACTATGTGGGGGCTCTTGGTTGCTGCGCACTGGTCGATAAGACCATGTTTATTGCCGATATGCTGGATTGCGATGCGTCCGTTATGGTGTGCTGCCGACCCGAGGGTTTTGGCAAAAGCATGAACTTGTCGATGCTCAAGGCTTTTCTGGAGCGTCCCGTGGTCGGTCGCGCCGGTCGGATCTCGTTTGCCGGTGCTCAGATTTGGGATGCGGACGGCGGGCGCTATAGGAACGAGTACGCTTGCTATCCGGTGATATCGCTGGACTTTTCTGACGCTGTGAGACGTGGCACCGCTGTTGCCGACGTCGTGCGCGATGCTCTTTCGGGCGAGTGCGCTCGCCTGCTGGCACTCTTGGAAGCCCCGGATTTAGCTCGAGATAAGGTGCGTCACATCGAGCGCGTTGCGCGTGGCGTGGCGAGCGCGGACGAGGTTGACTCGGTGCTTGGTCTGCTCATTGAGCTGCTGGAGATGGCTTGCGATGAGCAGGTTGTATTGCTCGTTGATGGGTACGACGCGGCGTGGTCGCCCAGCGCGAGCGCGAGGGACGCTTCCGGCGCCGGTCCGGCGGAGCTATTCGATCGCGTGCTGTTTGACGCCATTGCCGCTGCGGGCAATTCGTTGCGGCTGACGTGTCTGATGGGGGAGCGTCCCGGTCCTGCCGAAGCGGCGCTTTCTTCGCACGGCTGCTCGTATTGTCTTTCGACGCCGCTCTCGATGTGGTGTGACCGATGGTTTGGCTTTTCGGATGCCGAGGTCGAGGCTCTGTTGAGTCATGCTGGACGCGAGGAATACCTGGATGATGCGCGTGAATGGCTCGAGGGATATCGGTTTGGCAGGGCCTATTGCTCGAGTCCGGCGCGTGTGATCGGTTTTCTGGACCGAGGCTGCACGGCGCCCGTGCGAGCCGATCTGTATGGGTATGCCGATTGCCTGAGTAGGGTAGTTGCCGGGTGGAATCTCGACCGCCTTTCGGTCTTGTTCGATTTACTCGAGCCCCATGCATGCGTTGAGGTCTCGCTTGGTTTGGGTGCTACGGGGCCAGATGTCTCGCCTGACGATGGCCCGTGGACGGCGCTGTATCTGTCCGGTTTCCTGACGACGGATATGGCTGAGGAGCCGGAGCATGGTGGTCGTCTCCGTGCTCTGCGGTTGCCCAATAACGAGCTTCGCCAGACCTTTCGTCTGGTGATTATTGATTGGTTTGAGCGTGCTGCCGAGGACGTTCGAGATGTCGATGCGTTTCGAGACGGGTTGTGCCGTGGGGACGAGGATGCGGTAAAGCGGGCGTTAGACCGCATCCTGGGAGATGCGGGAATCGGTGTGAACAACCCAGATGCGCAGCTGCCATATCACCTGCTCTTGCAGGGGCTCTGCTTTGGATTGCCGGGCTATGCCAATCCTGCCTCGAGGCGAAAGCGTGGCGCGGATCGCTGGGACATCCAGGTATTTCCTACGGGCACCGTGTTTGACGTGGCAGACACGATCGGCATGCTCGACGAGCGTCCGCTGATAACGGTCAACATGATGTATGACCCCGGCGTAGACGCGCTCGGCCTGGAGCTGCTGGCCGTTCAGGCACTGCTCGACATAGAGCGCGACGGCATCGACAAGATTCGCGTACCGCGACCCGGTGTGGGCCGCATGCGCTGGGGATTCGGGTTTGACGGGTGTCATGTGGCAGCGGTGTGCCAGCGGCTGTAGGGGTGCCCGCTACTCCGCGTCCTTCATGGGCGGCATGGGCTTCCAGTTGGGATCCTTGATGATCTTGCGAGCGTCTTTCATGCCACGGCGCAGCGCCGGGATGCCGGTCTTAAAGCACTTGTCGACCGCTGCCAGACGAATGAACTCCTTGCAGAAGGTCGCGGCGTTGCCCAAGCGGAACAAGATGGGGTGGTAGTCGCCGTAAATCTGCATGTAACGGGCCAAAAAGCCGCGATTGCGCATGATGTAGTAGCGGTTGGTGTCGCTCGTGGAGTTGAGCTGGCGTTTGCCGGCGATGTCCCAGTTAGAGACGGCGCGGGCGCGCTTGAGCACCACGTCGGCAACCACGGCGGCGGGGAAGTGCTGGCTGGCAACATAGCCGTAGCAGGCATCGTCGCCGTAGATGAAAAAGCGCGCATCGGGCAGGCCGATTTTGTCGACTACGCGGCGCGAGAACAGGCCGCCTTCAAAGCACAGCTGGTTCATGGTGCGGTAGCCCTCGGGGCCCAGGTCCCACTTAGCGATGGGGTTGGGGATACCAAGCGAAAGGATAAGCTGGTACTGCCAAAAGAAGGCGCCACCGTCAAAGTCCAGGCGCGAACCCTGGATGACGTCGTAGCGGTCCGCCCACTTGGCCAGGCGCTCAATGCCCTCGGGGATGACGAGTACGTCGTCGTCCATCACCCAAAACCACTGGGCGCCCAGGTCGTAGGCGCACTTGGTGCCGGCGGAGAAGCCACCCGCGCCGCCGCCGTTTTCGAGCTGCGGGGCGTAGATGACGCGGTCGGTGCCGCCCTTTGCATCGGGCTGATCGGCGTCGATGCCCCACAGGTTGGCGAGGCGCTCGTTGAATGCGGCGCACATGGCCTCGGTCTCGCGTGAATTCTCGTTGTCGACGATCACGATACGCCAAGGCATTGCCGTGAGCTCGGTCATGGAGTCGAACAGGTTGGCCAGAAGCTCCTGGCGCTTATAGGTGACGACGACGATGGCAAGCTTGTCGATGGGAGCGGGAAGGGTGGAAGTCATGGGGAATATATCCTTTCACGCGTGGCGGGCGAGCGCCGCACGGAAGCTATCGAATGCGTCGTTTGGACGGCACCTATTGTAAAGGGTCGCTGCGCCATGTTGGCAAGGTTTGAATAAAACGCAGGAACCTGCCATGGGCGTGGCGACCGCGATTAAGCGCAGCGCTTCGATGACTATGTTGCGTGCGGCTTTGTGCTGCATGACGTCCTTTCGTATCGGTTTGCCTCTGCGGGCTCCATAGATTATATAAACGCCCGCGGGCGGGACGACCCTTTGATACCATTAACGGCAGGTATTTCCTAAGGAGCACATTTGTCTACTAATTCCCCTGGCGGCCCTGTCCTGTCGCTGCTTGTTCCCATCTACAACGTTGAGCGCTATCTGCGCGAGTGCCTCGATTCCGCCGTGGCGCAGACGCTCGAGGACATCGAAATCATCTGCATCAACGACGGCTCTACCGACAACTCGCCGGCGATTATCCGCGAGTACATGGAGCGCGACGCGCGCGTGAAGATGATCGACAAGGCCAATAGCGGTTACGGCGACTCCATGAACCGCGGGCTTGAGATGGCGCGCGGCAAGTACGTGGGCATTCTGGAGTCCGATGACTTTATGGCGCCCGATGCGCTGGAGAAGCTCGTGGCAGCTGCCGAGCGCTTCAATACCGACTTTGCGAAGGCAAATTTTGACTTCTACTGGTCTAAGCCCGAGGAGCGCCGCTCGCTGCACGAGATGTTTAAGGCAAGGGACTGTGACAAGCCGGTGCATCCGAGCGACACGACGCAGTTCTTTAAGCAAAAGCCGTCGATTTGGTCGGCCGTGTACCGCCGTGATTTTCTTGAGCGCAACGGCATCAAGTTCCTGCCGACTCCGGGAGCATCCTTTCAGGACACGTCGTTTGCCTTTAAGGCGATTGCATGCGCAGACAAGGCCGTTTACCTGCACGATGCCGTGCTTTCGTATCGTCAGGACAACGAGAACTCCTCGGTCAATTCTTCGGCTAAGGTCTTTTGCGTCAATACCGAGTATGCCGAAATCGAGCGCTGGATCCGAGAAGATTATGCTCGCGATCACGCAAGCGATGACGTCGCCCGCATGCTCAAGTTCAATCAGCTCATTAAATACGATTCGTATATGTGGAACTATGTGCGCTTGGCACCCAAGTTCTATAAGGAGTTCCTGGTGCAGATGGCCAAGGAATTCCAAGCGGCCTTGGACGCCGGGGAGTTTTCGCTGGACGATCTTAAGCCGTGGAAGCGCGCGAATCTCGCTGCCATCCTCAAAGATCCAGAGGGCTGGGTTGACGAGCATCCGCACTTTGCAACGGATGGTGCCTTGGGGCGCGCTAAGTATTACGCCTCGGTTGGAGGCCCTGGTGTGGTCGCCGCCTTCCTCATCGAATCGCTGAGGGGGTAGGTCGGTATGGGAGAGGCCTCGATTCCCAAAGCGACTATTGTCGTTCCCGTATACAACTCCGCGCGCTCCATTCAGAGATGCCTCGACTCGCTGCTGGCACAGTCTGAGCGCTCGATTCAGGTTGTCTGTGTCAACGACGGTTCGGTTGACGATTCGCTGGGCGTCTTGCGTCAAATTGCGCAGGCCGACGACCGTGTGCTGGTGATTGACCAGGAAAACGCTGGTGTCTCGTGCGCTCGAAATGCCGGTATCGATGCCGCCGAGGGCGAGACCGTCTTTTTTGTGGACGCCGACGATTACATCGACGCCCAGACGGTCGAGTGCGTGCTGCATGCCATGGAGTCTGCAGATGCCGAGGTCGCCGTTTTTGGCGGCGTTTGCGAGCCGTCCGACGCCGCGCCCAAGCGGGTCCAGCAACTCATGAGCCCCAAGGCGGGCACTTTTGGCGCCCGTGATCCCCAGTTGCTGTTCCACGCAAACGCACAGCCCTATGCGTGCCGCGCGGCTTTTTCGCGCGAGCTGCTCAATCGCGAAGGCATTCGCTTTGCCCCCGGCTTGGCCTTGGGTGAGGACGTTGTGTTCCAGTTCGCAGCTTACGCGCTGGCTCCTAAGACCGTCGTCATGCCGGTCAGGTTCTACCACTACGTGATGGAGAGCGAATCGGCGACGCACGAGTTCAACAGTGCCGAGGCACGCGCCAAAAAGCTCGACGCACACATGAGGATGCTCGAGGAAGTTATGGAAGACTGGGCGGCCTACGGCCTTTTGGACCTGTGCCCCGGAGAGCTGATTACCTGGTTCTTGGACCTTATCGTGTTTGATTTGGCGCGCTTGGATGCCGATGGTTTCCGTCGCGTGGCCGGTCGCGTCAATATGGATTTCACGACGTTTTTGGGAACGGAGTGGGCGGATATGCCTGCTAAGGGCGCCGTTTGCCGTGTTGCCCATAAGCTCGTTGCGGCGACCTCGGGCGTTTCGATGGCAGACGCCGCGCTGTTCTATCTTTCGACCCGCGGTCTCAAGGCCTGCCTGGAACGCTTTATCTAATTCCGAGCGGTGCCGCCCGCCGCAACTCGGCTGCTAAAATAACCCTGTTACACGCTATTCAACAGGAGGTTCTCTTGCAGAACTCTGATACCCCTAAAGTTTCGTTGCTTATTCCCATTTGCAATGTTGAGCGCTACCTGCGCGAGTGCCTCGATTCCGCTGTGACACAGTCGCTCAAGGACATCGAAATCATCTGCATCAACGATGGCTCCACCGATAGCTCGCCGGATATCATTCGCGAGTACATGGCACGCGATGCGCGCGTCAAGATGATTGACAAGGCCAACAGCGGCTACGGCGACTCGATGAATCGCGGCCTGGAGATGGCGTGTGGCGAGTACGTGGGCATTTTGGAGTCCGATGACTTTATGTTCGAGGATTCGCTCCAAAAGCTGGTTGCCAAGGCTGACGCCGAGCACGCCGATGTTGTTAAGGGCGACTTCTACCTGTACTGGTCCACGCCCAGCAAGCGCCGCGAGTTGTTTGGGATTATCGACGAGTATATGACGGGTGCGGCGTATCGTCCCGTCGATCGACCGGGCATTTTCTACCGCAAGCCGTCCATTTGGTCGGCCATCTATCGTCGCGAGTTTCTCAACGACAATCAGATTCGGTTCCTTCCCACGCCGGGTGCCTCGTATCAGGATGCGGGTTTTAACTTTAAGGTCTGGGCAAGCGCCGAGCGTGCTGCGTTTATTGCGGATCCCATTTTGTGCTATCGCCAGGATAACGAGAAGAGCTCCGTTAATTCGCCCAACAAGGTGTTTTGCGTGTGCGACGAATATGCCGAGATGCAGCGCTTTTTGGATGAACGCCCCGAGCTCAAGGCTCGGCTCCAGGGCATTTTAATGCGCATGAAGGTCGATACGTACCGCTGGAATGACGAGCGTCTGGTCGATGAGTTGCGTGAGCGGTTTTGGGAGAAGGCGTCTCCCGAGCTTAAGGCTGATTGGGATGCCGATCGCTTTGACCTGTCGCTCTTCGACCCGCGCGGCGAGACCGACCTGCGTTTGATGGTCAAATCGCCCCGTGCCTATATCGATTCGCGCTTTGGCTTTAAAAAGCCGGGCAAGCTCAATACGTTTAAGCACTACTTTAAGATAGGCGGGCTGCCGCTGGTCTGGCGCGTGCTGACGTATCAGCGTACCTACGGCGATAACCCGCATCCCGACGACGTGCCGGCGGCACAGTAGGAGCGCGTGACCATGGCTACCCCTAGGATTTCCGTCGTCGTTCCCATCTACAAGGTGGAGGAGTGCCTGGCATGGTGCCTGGACTCCCTACTCGCGCAGGATATGCCCGATTGGGAGGGCGTGCTGGTTAACGATGGCTCGCCGGACGGCTCGCGCGATATCGCCGCTGCCCTTTGCGAAAAGGATACGCGCTTTACGCTGGTTGATAAACCCAACGGTGGTTTGTCGAGCGCGCGTAATGCGGGAATCGCTGCATCCTCGGCTCCTATCGTCGCGTTTTTGGATTCCGACGACCGGTTTACGTCTGATGCGTGCCGCGTAATCGTCGATGCCTTTGAGCGTGAGGATTGCGACGTTTTGACCTTTGGCGCGAACCCGTATCCGTTGGAGGCGGGGTATCCGTGGCTTAACTATGTGCTGAGTCCGCGCGATGTGTCGTTTGTGGGCTATAGCTCCGACCTGCTGTTTAAGGAAGCATCCCGCCCCTTTGCATGGCGCACCGCTTGCAAGAGCGCTTTTTTGCTGGGCAACGGGATCGTGTTCGATGAAACCGTTAAATATGGCGAGGATCAGGTCTTTGATTTTGCCGTGTACGGTCGCTCGCACAAGACCGCGCTTATCTCGAACAAACTGTACGACTATCGCGTGGCACGCAAAGGCTCGCTCATGGACACCATGCGCTATGACGACGAGACGCGCCTGTTGGAGCACGTGAAGATTTACTCCGCGGTGCTTGCTGACTGGCAACGCGACGGTCTCGATGCTCAGCATGCCGATGACCTGGCGTACTTCCTCTGCGATCTGGTGCTGTACGATGCGCTCAGGTTGCTGGGTTCGGACTGCGGTAAGGTGTTTGCTGCCGTCGCCGCGGCGCTTGATGGTTCTGCCGTGGGCAACGATGCCGCGCTCGCGCAATGTGCTCCTTCTGTTGCCGCTATGGTGCGTGCGGCACTTGTCGGTAAGGTGCCTGCTGCTCGTTCGTGCAAAAAGCTCATGTTCGATTACGACGTCTTGAGGTTTGGGCGCCTGGGCGCGTGCAAGCGCATGGCCGCGAATGCTCTGGGAAAGCGAGAGGTGTAGATGAGTATCAAGCGTTTAGCGCTTTGCCGCAGCCAGGGCCGCCTGTTTGTGCTGCTTCGTTTTGCCGGCCAGGATATCGCGGAGATTATTGAGCAAGAAGGTTCTCAGGCCTTTGTCCGCGCGACGACCAATGGCGTTTGCGTGCCGTCTTTGGCACTGCCGGTCGATCATGGCCGCGTGCTCGCGCTTTGTCCCTCCGTTGCCGATTATGAGCGCGAGCTCGTTGTCTTGATGCTTCCGTTTATGGACGGCTCTACAATTGACGTCTCATTTGCGTCCGGCGGTAAAAGGCTGGGCTCTATTCGCCTTGATAGTCGTATTGCCAAGTTGGAATCTAAGATTAATTACAAAGCAAAGCCTGCGCTGTGCGCGCTTGTCCGCGACGCGCAGCGCGGCGAGTGCTGCGGTCGCTACGAGATCGATGCCGTTCGTTATTTACCGGCAGATGAGGGCGTCGTCTGGCGCTATGAGGTCAAGTGGGCGGGAGATCCCCAGTGCGTCCCTGAGCTCCAGATCTTCGATACGCACATGAATGCGATCGATGCCACGGTGCATGTGTTTGAGTCGCAGGTCGATGTTCCCCAGCAGAACGGATGTCGCGTCAATAAAACGTATCTGAGCGTTGAGATGCCTCAGGATATACGCGATTTTGTCGTGATTGCGGCTGATCCCACGGGCCAAATCCAGAGTGGATTTTGTGCCATGGATGGTCGTTTGTACAACGGCATGGTCGACGACAGTTGGAACCGCATGAAGGATGCGCGCGCGGATGATGCGGCCTATCGACGTTGGTTTGAGCAACATCGCGCAAAGCCGGGTGATTTGGCGTGCCAGCGTGTCGCTTCGGCGGCATTTGCCTATAGGCCGCTCGTGAGCATTGTAGTGCCGTGCTATAGGACCGATCGGGTTTACCTGCGCGAGTTGCTGGACTCTGTGCTATCCCAGAGCTATGACAACTGGGAATTGCTGCTTATGGACGCCTCGCCCGATTGGGACGCGGTGTCCAATCTTGCGGCCGACGCCAATGACGAGCGGGTTTATTGGATTGAGCTGCCTGGTAACGGCGGCATTGTACTCAACACCAATGCTGGCATTCAGCAAGCGACGGGCGACTACATCGCATTCTTAGACCACGATGACATTCTGGAGCCGGATGCGTTGTTCCACTATGTCGCCGCGTTGAACAAGGCGGCAGAGGGTGAGCGTCCGCAGGTCCTGTTCTGTGACGAGGACATGTTCCAGAAAACGGGGGAGTGGGGTCAACCGGTCTTTAAGACCAAACTCAACGTCGACCTGCTCTATAGCCATAACTGCGTGACGCATTTTCTGATGGTGGAGAAGGCACTTATCGATCGCATTGGCATGTCGCCGGAAGACGTCGCTGGCGCCCAGGATTATGATCTGACGCTTCGCTGCCTTGCATCGGGCGCACGCTTTGAGCATATTGCCCACGTGTTGTATCACTGGCGTGTGCACCCCGGTTCCACCGCCGATGGCTCTGCAGATAGCAAGCCGTATGCCATTGAAGCCGGTCGTTTGGCGCTGCAGCGTCACTTTGACTCGCTTGGCGTTCACGGAACGGTCAAGGAGACCGAGACGCCGTTTGTCTATCGCATGCGTTATGCGCTGCCGGAGCCTGCGTCGCTGGTGAGTATTGTGATTCCCACCAAGGATCACATTGAGACGCTCGATGCCTGTGTGATGTCTATCGCCCAGAAGGCCACGTATGCCAACTATGAGATCGTCTTGGTAGAGAACAACAGCGAAGCCCCGGAGACGTTTGCGTATTACGAAACCCTGCCGGAGCGCGTGGCCGCAGTATCTGAAGGCAAGGGCGTCGCGCGTGTTGTGTACTGGCCGGGCGAGTTCAATTACTCCCAGATCATCAATTTTGGTGTTGAGCATGCCAAGGGCGACTACTTGCTGCTGCTCAACAATGATACCGAGGTCATAAGCCCGGACTTTATCGAAGAGATGATGGGCTATCTGCAGCGTTCCGATGCGGGTGTGGTGGGCGCCAAACTCTATTTTGCCGATCATCTGGTGCAACATGCTGGCATTTTGGTTGGCGTGCGTGGCGCACTTGCCCATGCCAACCAGGATTTCTCGGCAAAGCGCGAGGGCTATCTTGCGCGCGCCGTGCGGCCGGGCAACTTTAGCGCCGTAACAGGTGCCTGCCAGATGGTCCGACGCGACACATTTGAGCAGGTCGGCGGCTACAACGAGGAATTCGCCGTCGGCTTTAACGACGCGGACTTTTGCCTGCGCGTGTGGGAGGCGGGCTACCGCACCATCTTTACGCCCTATGCCGAGCTGTACCACTACGAGTTCACCTCGCGCGGCAGGGAAGAGGCCAACGAGGAAAAGCTGCGCCGCTGGAAACGCGAACAGGCACTGTTCATGCAGCGCTGGCCAGAGTTCTTCTTGACGGGCGATCCGTGGTTGGGGCAGAACTTATCCACTGAGAGCGAGTATTTCTCACTTTAGAGAGTCGGGATGCCGTTGCATGTTATGGTTTGCCATTTGTTTGATAATAATTATGTGGCAGATGTGTAGTGTAATTGCAGTTAAATGGGTTAATACAAGTTTGATTAAATTGCGCCACGCTTGCCCTACCTGCTTTTTGGCGAATTAATTAAGGGTGGATGAAAGATTGCTTGTGGCTGGATTGTAGAGGTGAAAGAGAGGCGATTTTTTTTCGAGCTCTCTCACTTTGATATAATTGCAACGTTTTTCGTTCGAAGGATATGTGCATGCGTCAAATAAAAAGACAAATACTATTTGGAATTTCTTTACTGCTATTTGGGCTTGCGTTCGCGCACTCTTGCTATGGCGATACCTCGCGATCATTAGTTGAAAACTCGTGGAGATATGAAAATGGCGAAATCGTTTCTTCGCTTAACGCCTCTGAAGACGAAGGTATCTCGACATTATCGATAACGGATTTGCCAACTGGGGCGACTGCTGAGGGAATCGATGTCAGCGAACATCAAAAAAAAGTTGATTGGGAAGCTGTTAAGGCTTCTGGTATCGATTTTGCCATTCTTCGAATTGGCTTCGGCGCTCCTTCTTTCGGCGGCCGACTCGACTACCAATTTCAAAGGAATATCTCTGAGTGCGAACGCCTAGGAATTCCTTACGGCATATACTTATATTCATATGCGTGGGATGACTCGCAGGCGGAAGATGAAGCTTCGTTTGTGATCGATAATTTGGCGGGACATACCCCGCAGCTTCCCGTTTATTACGATCTTGAAGATAATTCCATTATCGCAGAGGGTAGACAAGATGGAATTGCTTCCAGGGCCTCAATTTTTTGCAACCGTATTACTAGCGCTGGATATTCGGTTGGTATTTACGCGAATCTGTATTGGTTTAACAACGTCTTGACTGATCAGGTTTTTAAGTCATCCGCATGGGACCATTGGATTGCGCAGTATAACTATCAGTGTGATTACACTGGCAACTACAGTATTTGGCAATATGCGAGCGATGGTCTTGTTCCGGGTGTTAACGGCTACGTTGATATGAATTATTCCTACGGTTCTGTCGTTGCGGAGTCAGTTAAAGCTCAGCGTGCCGACGAGCTCGCATCCCAGCACGCGGGCGACCTCGCCGACGGGACGTACGTGATCAGGTCCGCCAAGCGCCCCTCCTCCGCCCTCGAGGCGAAGGGCGGCAGGACGGCCAACGGTACCGCGGTCTCCCTGTACGACGTCAACGGAACCGTCGCGCAGGCCTGGACGGTGACCCACGAGGGCGACTACGTCGTCATCAGGAACGCCAAGAGCGGGAGGGCCATCGACCCGACCGGCCCGTCCTCCGACCCGGGGACCAAGCTCCAGCTCTGGGACGCGAGCGGTACCCGGCCCCAGCGCTGGATCGCGATCAGGAGGGACGACGGGGGCTACGAGTTCCGCTCGGCGATGGACCCCGACGCCGCGTTCGACCTAACCTCGGGCAAGACCTCGAACGGGACGCGGGCCCAGCTGTACACCGCCAACGGCACCGAGGCGCAGTCGTGGGCGCTTGAGGCCTACGAGCTGCCCGAGACCCGTGCCGACGAGCTCGCATCCCAGCACGCGGGCGACCTCGCCGACGGGACGTACGTGATCAGGTCCGCCAAGCGCCCCTCCTCCGCCCTCGAGGCGAAGGGCGGCAGGACGGCCAACGGTACCGCGGTCTCCCTGTACGACGTCAACGGAACCGTCGCGCAGGCCTGGACGGTGACCCACGAGGGCGACTACGTCGTCATCAGGAACGCCAAGAGCGGGAGGGCCATCGACCCGACCGGCCCGTCCTCCGACCCGGGGACCAAGCTCCAGCTCTGGGACGCGAGCGGTACCCGGCCCCAGCGCTGGATCGCGATCAGGAGGGACGACGGGGGCTACGAGTTCCGCTCGGCGATGGACCCCGACGCCGCGTTCGACCTAACCTCGGGCAAGACCTCGAACGGGACGCGGGCCCAGCTGTACACCGCCAACGGCACCGAGGCGCAGTCGTGGGCGCTTGAGGCCTACGAGCTGCCCGAGACCCGTGCCGACGAGCTCGCATCCCAGCACGCGGGCGACCTCGCCGACGGGACGTACGTGATCAGGTCCGCCAAGCGCCCCTCCTCCGCCCTCGAGGCGAAGGGCGGCAGGACGGCCAACGGTACCGCGGTCTCCCTGTACGACGTCAACGGAACCGTCGCGCAGGCCTGGACGGTGACCCACGAGGGCGACTACGTCGTCATCAGGAACGCCAAGAGCGGGAGGGCCATCGACCCGACCGGCCCGTCCTCCGACCCGGGGACCAAGCTCCAGCTCTGGGACGCGAGCGGTACCCGGCCCCAGCGCTGGATCGCGATCAGGAGGGACGACGGGGGCTACGAGTTCCGCTCGGCGATGGACCCCGACGCCGCGTTCGACCTAACCTCGGGCAAGACCTCGAACGGGACGCGGGCCCAGCTGTACACCGCCAACGGCACCGAGGCGCAATCGTGGCTGCTTAGTGTTTCTAAGTAGTTGATGCTGGGTTTATTGGCGTAAATTATCAGTATTCAACGGATTGCTTTAAACTAAAGCAATCCGTTTTGTCTTGATTGGATGTCAGTGAGTAGAGAACTGTCTGATAAACAGAATATTTTATATAACGCTGCGGGTTCTTTGATTTATCTAGGTTGCCAGTGGCTTCTCACGGTTTTAGTTGTCCGCTTAAGTGATGGACTTGAATATGCTGGCAATTTGGCGCTTGCGATGTCCATCGCAAATATTTTTGTACCTTTTGCTCAGTATAGAATGAGAACCATTCAAGTTTCAGATGTGAGCCATAGCTTTTCTGCTGGTGATTATCTTGGTTTCAGGTTCTTAACCGTAATCGCAGCACTCATTGGCTCAATGATATATAGCTATTTCACTTGTGCATCTAGCGCATTGATATCTATCTTTATTTATCTTTTATACAAAGCCCTTGAACTTGTTATCGATGTTTTCCATGGCCTGGATCAGCAGAATTACAGGATGGATTATGTCGGTATTTCATTTGCGCTTCGGGGAATATTGTCGGTGACGGCATTCTCAGTTGCTCTAATTATGAATTTGAGTCTCGAAATGGCTCTTGTGATCATGACTCTTGTCTGCATTCCTGTCTGCTTGTTCTTTGATATCCCAAAAGCACAGCAATTTGATACGCTACGTCCTATTATTAATAAATCAACAGTCTTCTATTTTCTTAAAATCGGGATTTTGCCGGCTGCTTCTTTATTTGCTTGCAGTGCGGCCATGACATTTCCTCGACAAATGCTAAGTTCATTTTTCGGAACGGCTAGTCTTGGAATATATGCCTCGGTTGCTTCGCCAATTGCTATCGTTCAAACGGGGGCTTCTTATATCTATACGCCCTTGATAGGTAGATTCGCCGAGCATTTTTCCCGTGGCGATAATAAATCCTTTATATCTTTATTCATCAAAGTTAGTCTGACGATGCTGGCTCTCGTTGCTGCGCTTTCTTTGCTATTTAGTTTTTTCGGTCACTATTTCCTCTATTTGCTATATGGCGGAGAAGTTGCTGAGCATACTGAGCTGTTGGTGCCCATGTTAATCTGTTCGCTCTTTACGGTCTTACTCTGGTTTGCAAATGATTTATTGGTTGCCATGAGAAAAGTAATTGAGTCTTTTATTGGTAACGCAGCCGCAGCACTTCTAGCGTTGGCATTTTCTTTCTATTTCGTCCCGAATTTCTCTATGAACGGCGTTAGCTTTACCGGAATATTAGGCTATGGGTTAGCGTTTGTTTTTTCACTCTGTTTTATTATTTATACCCTTAAGTCGACTAAGGGGGATTTTCGTTGATTAAGGTAAGTGTGATCGTCCCCGTATTTAACGCCGAAAACTATCTAAGACAGTGCCTGGATTCACTTGTTAATCAAACCTATTCAAATTACGAAGTAATATGCATTGATGATTGCAGCTCTGATTCGTCCCAAGCGATTCTTGCTGATTACGCAGGACGTTGCTCAGATAAACTGACCGTTCTCTATAACGATGAAAATGTCGGTCAAGGTAAATCAAGGATTCGTGGCTTAAGCATTGCGTCGGGCGAGTATATTATGTTCGTTGATAGCGATGACTATGTGGCTGGCGACTATATCAGTCGCTATGTTGCTGATGTATTACATCAGGACTTTGATCTAATTATTGGTGGCTACACGCGTGATGTAGACGGTGCTTTATCAACATATATCCCAAGCGATAGTGTTTGGAGCGTTGTCACGTATTCAGTTGCTTGCTGCAAAATGATAAAGAAGTCTTTTATCGAAGATCATAATATTGATTTTAGCGATGCCCGGAAAGGGGAAGATATTTATTTTAATCTGTCCCTCTATTATTGGGGGGCTACGTATAAAGTGATTGATTATGCTGGTTATTATTATCGCCTAAATAGGAAATCGACCACTCAAACTCTTGGGAGTAACCATAATTTCGATGGTTTGATTTTCGATATGTTTGACTCTTTCCTTGAGTCGCACGATTTAAGTTCATTGAACAAAACTGATTACGATGTAATTGAGTATGCATATTTGGCAAATGTGTTCAATGCCTTATTAACATATTGTCGCGGATGCGGTCTCAAGGTGATGTCGACCAAGCTGAAGTTCGCTAAAGCCAAAATGAGCCAACAGTTTCCCAGCTATCCTTCAAACCCTTTAATCGGATTGTTCTCGCCAAAGGGTCAATCTCTTAAAATCCGGGTCGCTCTTTTTGTGATGATTAAGTTGGCTCCATTTGGAGTGGATAGACTTGTTTTATTGGCTTTAGCTTTGGCATAGTTTACGGAGCAACATGAATAACTCCCCAAGAATTCTTGTCATAATACCTGCCTATAATGAGCGGGAGAGTATTGTCTCTACTGTTGATTCAGTGGTTCGAGCTGGCTATGACTACGTTGTGGTTAATGATGGGTCCACGGATGACACGCTCGATATTTGTCGAAAGAATAATATCAATGTACTAAATCTGCCCCAGAATCTTGGGATTGGCGGTGCTGTTCAGGCTGGGCATAAATATGCTCAACAATATGGCTATGACATTGATGTTCAGGTTGATGGTGACGGACAGCATGACCCTGCATATATCTACAAGCTTGTAGATAGAATAATTGCCGGTGCAGATTTGGTCGTTGGTTCAAGATTTTTGGAACAGACGGAGGGTTTCCAGTCTTCCTTTCTTAGGAGAGTTGGAATAACTTGGCTTTCCGGAGTAATAAAACTGGTCACACATCAAAGAATTACGGATCCCACCTCTGGTTTCAGGGCTTGCAACGTTAGGGCAATTGATTTGTTTTGCAAAAAATACCCAGCCGATTATCCTGAGCCGGATTCAATCGTATCGGCTCTTTCGCGGGGCCTGAATGTTGCTGAAGTATCAGTGGTGATGAAAGAACGCCAAGGTGGGTCTTCTTCTATTTCGGGTTTTTCGAGCGTTTACTACATGATTAAAGTGACACTTGCGATAATAATTTCGGCTTTCTCGAACTAGGGGTTTTGATGTCTGCATCGTTACAGTTGGCAATCGTTATTGCCTGTCTACTGCTTGCAATTTATGTTATACGGCTAATTCTTAAAGACAAATTACAGTTGCGTTATTCGCTTCTCTGGCTTGCATTGGTTGCGGCTCTTTTGATCTGTGGCTTATTTCCACAACCGTTGTATTCCATTTCTTCTTTTTTTGGTTTTGCAACTTCATCCAATTTCATTTTCGTGGTCGGTTTTCTGTTTTTAATCCTGATCTTGCTATCTCTAAGCTCTATTGTTAGTAAGCAAGCTATTGCTATTAAGAACTTGACGCAAAAAATTGCATTGCTCGATAAGGAAATTCACAAGGATTAGGAAATATCGTTGAAATACTTTGCTCATGATCACACTTTTGTTCTTTGCGCCTATGGGGAGTCTCCTTACCTGGCCGACTGTCTCTCCTCGCTTGTAAACCAACAGCAGGCTAGCGATATTATTGTTTCGACCTCAACTCCGAACACGTATATAGATCAGACTGCTTCTCGATTTAACGTTCCAGTTGTTATTAATGACGGGAAGCCTAGCATCAGCCATGATTGGAACTGCGCAATTGGTCATGCACAGACTCCTTTGGTTACCATTGCTCACCAAGACGATGTGTATTCTCCAAATTACACTCTGGAAATGCTTCGTTCCGTCAATCATTCCTGTGATCCTTTGATTTTCTTCTCGAATTATGGTGAGCTTCGCAACGGTGAATTTGTTGATGAAAATTCCATCCTTAAAGTGAAAAGGGTTCTACTCAATAAATTTGCCCGTTTGGGTTACTCCGCATCCACTCGAGATAAGCGCCATATTCTTAAGTTTGGTTCGGCGATTTGTTGCCCCTCAGTTACTTATAATCTTGACACTCTTAAGACCCCACTGTTTTCTAGTTCTATGAAATGTGATTTAGACTGGGAGGCATGGGAGAGGTTCTCACGGCTTAAGGGGTCTTTCGTCTATTCACCAGAGATTCTTATGCATCACAGAATTCATGAAGGATCAGAGACAACTGCGCTGATAGAGGATGACACGAGAAGCAATGAAGATCTTGAAATGTTAAATAAATTCTGGCCTCAGATTGTAGCCAGGGCAATCTTTCGATTTTATTCATTTAGTATGAATAGCAATGCACTATAAAAGCGATTATTTTGTTAAAGGGGTTTCTAAATTTGTCTTCTTCACTTGATTTAGATTGGCTTAAAAAGGTCAAAGCCTCTCTTATTGTTAGCCTATTAATATTTATAGTTTCCCTGCTGTTCGTTCACAACTTTGCGGCAGTTTTCCTATATTTTTTTCTGATTGTCATTTATTTGATTTGTACATGTGTAAGAAGTCGGTCTTTGCATAAGGACACGACAATAGGCATAACAGATGTAATTGTTGAAGGCTGTTTTTCTCAAGAGCTTAAAGTTGATTCGATTCGAATTGCTGTTCTTTCTTGCGTGCTTGAGCTTTTAACGGTAGTTGGGTGCAAATCGCCCTTTTCTCTTGCGGCCATTTCTCCTGCGCGAATTCTCTTCTTTTATCTATTGGGAAGCGCAGTCTTAGCCGTATTTAGGCTATTTAAAATAGATTTTGACCTTAATATAAAGTTGAGTTTTTCAAAAAAGAACATTGTTGTCTGCGCTGCAATCGTACTTTGTGCCCTGCTTGCAAGCGCTCTTTTCGGTTTTATTGGTTTCAGTAAAACCGTTATTCTTGCATCAGTTCTTCCGTTGTTTGCGTGCACTGGATTCATAATTTGTTTCCATGATTGGTGGAATCGCCCTGATTTATTTACCCCTCTAGCAATTGCCGTTGTTGGACTTGGCATCATACTTGTCTTTCCTGTAACTAATTTATTTTCATGGGATGATCAAATTCATTTTCATAATGCGAATAGCTTTTCCTTTGTCAGCGAAGCTGAGACTACTGTTTCAGATAGGATGCTTGAGAACTTATTTGAGCAAGATGCCGGATTCTCTAATAACGCTGCACTTGGAAAGTGGCCGATAAGCCCAGATAATGAATGGGGCCGTGGAGCCGTTGAGTCATTATGTTTGGAATTAAATCATCAGGATACTGCCGCCACCCTTTGCAAGGAGACCGGCCTTTCCACTTCTGTTTCTTTCCAATCTCTAGGCTATCTTCCTTCATCATGCGGTATTTGGCTTGGTAGAGTATTGAAGCTACCTTTCAGTTTTAAGTTTGTTTTGGGGAAACTGTTCAATTTAATGTTCTATGCCTTTATTTGCTACTTAGCAATTAAAGTAGCCCCATGCAAGAAATATTTATTGTCTTTCATTGCGCTGCTTCCTTCGAATGTTTTCATGGCGGCCAATTATTCCTATGACCCTTGGATCAATTGTTTAACTCTTCTCGGAGTTGCTCTCCTTCTTAGATTGATCACGGGTAGAACTGAACTAAAGTGTTCGACGTACGTTGAGACAGTCTTAGTATTTGTCTTCGCGTTCGCTCCAAAGGCGGTTTATTTCCCTCTTTTAGGGTTACTGTTTCTCATTCCTTCTTCAAGGTTTGCTGATAATCGGCAAAAAAGAATATTTGAGAGTATTTTGCTGCTCTTAGGCGTTCTCGTTGTTATCTCTTTTCTTATCCCCTTTATTGCATCAAATGGAGGCGGAGCAGGTGATGCCCGTGGTGGCGATAATGTTAATTCAACTCAGCAAGTGCATTTTATTTTGACCAATCCGTTGAGTGCACTTGGCATTCTTAGTAAGTTCGTCTTTGTTGAGTTTCTGAACCCGGGTTTTATAAACTCAATCGCTACGAATATTGCTTATCTAGGGGATATCGCATCTTATGTACCTGTGTTTAGCTATCTGCCTATAATTATTGGTACTGCGATTTGCATTCTTGATAGCAACGACACTTCGATTTCTTTAATTTGCCGGAAAAACGCTATTTGGTGCTCCTTGCTTCTGATTCTCACTTGCTATTTGATATCTACGGCCTTATATATTTCTTTCACTGGGGTTGCATGCGAACGCGTTGCTGGTGTGCAGGCAAGATATTTAACTCCGCTGTTGTTTGCGGCTGATCTTTTCATTTTTAACATTTCTTGTCATCTTGAACAAAAGCGTTGCGGTAGGTTTGAAGCACTGTCGTTATTGTCTTCAGCCATGATGCTTTATCTAATTATGTTTACCTTACTTTTTTCTAGGTGCTTTGGATAAGGAAAAACTATGAAATTATTCTCCAAAGGTATTTGCAGGGGTTTTGGTGCTGTCTATCTTCCTTTTAAGGCTAACGGTGACAAGCTCATTCCGCTGGCTGTTGAGACGGAATGCGGAAATTCAATTCCTTATTCCAGTTTCTGGAATTCTGAATATGGAACAATTGTTTTTGTTTTACCGCTACTTCAGTGTGAAAAGATTGTTTTTCTATTTGCTGACAATAAGAATCCGAGATTTGAAATTTCTAACTCAGTAATTAAGTGGCAATCACGGTTTAACTATAAATTCAATTCTGCGATCGCCAAGCAGTTCAGGGACATTGAAAACGACACTTATTTTGGTCAGATTCATGTCCGTTGCGATGTTGCCGTTGAAGTTGCGAGCGATGAGGCAATAATTTTGAAAGGCGTCGTCTGTTTCCCGTCAGATTTTAATGTTGATGACATTTATTTGATTGACGGACAGGCTAGTAAATTAAACGACTTCGACATCTGGCTGGGAAGACCTACGCCTGTTGATTATTGTGGATTTAGCAGGATTGAGCGTTCTTTTTCTATTAGGCTTCCGAAAGATGGAAAGACCTACTGTCTTGTTGCTGCGGATAGCGAAAAAAATGCAGAAGGTTTTCTTAATTTTGATCCAGCTGCACTATCTTATATGCTTGAGGTTAATTCGCCTCTTTTTTATAAAGCGTCTTCTCCTGCTGCATATCATGATTTCTTTAGAATGCGATCTCGTTCAATTAATGCTGCAGAACTAGTTTCGAATTCTGAAATTAATCAGGACTCTTTATTTAGCATTGTCGTTCCACTATATAAAACCCCTGTATCATATTTTAGGGATATGATTAATTCGGTCGTCTCTCAGGTATATCAAAATTGGGAGCTCATTCTCGTTAACGCCAGTCCCGAATGCATGGAATTGCAGAAAGAGCTGGGCGGCTTAACTGATTCTAGAATTAAAGTTATTACGCTTGAAGAGAACAAGGGGATTGCTGAGAATACTAACGCTGGTATCGCCGCCGCCGTTGGTGACTATGTCGTGTTTTTCGATCACGACGATACGCTCGATCCGTTTGCTCTATATAGATACGCAGAGCGAATTCAGGACTGTCCTGATACTGATGCACTGTATTGCGACGAGGACTTCTTGAATGAGGCCGGTGAGTATGTATCCCCTCATTTCAAGTCTGATTTCAATCTAGATTTACTTCGCGTTCATAACTATATAACCCATCTGCTTTGCGTTCGCGCCCCGTTCGCTAATGAGCTGATGTTACGGAAAGAGTTCGATGGAGCTCAAGACTATGATTTTCTGCTGCGTTTGGTAGAGAGAACTCAGAGTATCTATCATGTTCGTGAGGTTCTCTATCATTGGAGAATTAGCGATACGTCAACTGCGAAGAGCGCGGGAAATAAGAACTATGCCGACGAAGCTGGTAGAAAGGCATTGCAAGGGCATTTGGATCGCTGCGGATTGAATGGTGCTGCGGAGTTAACTGATTCCGCCTGTTTCTATCACATTTCCTATGCTCTTAATGAAGAGGCTTTGGTCAGTATCGTTATTCCAAATAAAGATAGCGTTGAGGTTCTGCGCCGTTGCATCGACTCTATTGAGGAAAAAACGGATTATCGCAACTTCGAGATTCTGGTTATTGAGAATAACAGTACAGAAGATGTGACATTTGAGTATTACCGCACTGTTTCCGAGCAATATGAGAACGTTCGTATTGTTACGTGGAATGGTCCGTTTAACTATTCCGCTATCAATAACTATGGTGTTGGGCTAACGTCTGGCAAATACCTGCTGTTCTTGAATAATGACACTGAGGTTATTGAGGGCGGTTGGCTATCTTCAATGCTCTCTTTCTGTCAGCGTGAGGACGTTGGAGCCGTCGGTGCAAAACTGCTCTACCCGGATGATACGGTGCAGCATGCGGGCGTTATGATGATTTACTGCAACAATGAAGGCGAAATGGGCGGACCCATTCACGTGTTCAATAATCTTGACCGCAATGATCCAGGCTACATGCGTCGCGCTGTTATTTCACAAGATTTAAGTGCTGTTACCGCTGCATGCATGATGACAAAGCGTTCTGTATTTGAAGAGCTAAATGGGTTTAACGAGGACTTTGAGGTTGCTTTTAATGACGTTGATTTTTGCCTGAGAGTTCGCTCGCTCGACAAGCTTGTTGTTTTCGATGCTGATGCCCTCTTGTATCATTATGAGTCCTTCAGCCGTGGCTATGAGACTGGTGAAAAGAAAGTCCGATTTATGCGTGAGCAGGGCAAATTACGCACTGCTTGGGCGGAGTATTATGTCAACGGTGACCCTTATCACAGTCCGATGAGTACTCGATGACGTTTGGATTGTCATGATTGATCAAAACCTTGTTCTCTTTGAATCGAATCCAGATTTCGCTGACAATTCTCGTGCCTTGTATGATTACATCGTCGATAAGACTGATTTCAAGACTTTTTGGGTTGTTAAGGATCCGGCTATGCTAGGGCCCATGAGGGCTGCTGGCGTTGACTGTGATATTGAGAATTCAGACCGCGCTATTGCTATGGAGCAATGTGCTCATTATTTGGTTACGTCCAGCTTTATGTTTGCGTACAATAAGCATCCGGGGCAGATTCATGTTTCGGCATGGCATGGCTTTGGCCCTAAGACCATCGGGTTTGATGAAGATGCAGCGTCTGAATCAAGTGCGCTTAGAGATTTGAAGGTCATTACGACCCAATGTGATCTTCTGACCACTACATCACGTATGTCGCAGCTTATGATGGCCGGTATGCTTTCTATGGACCCTCGCAAGGTAATGAATTCCGGTTTCCCGAGAAATGATTACCTTTTTACAACTGATGGCAGAAAACTCCTGGAAGGCGCTTTGGGGGTTGATTTCGGCAGCAGTAAATTGATTATGTATCTGCCCACGATGCGCAAGGGTCTAAAGGCTGAAGGCGGTCAATTCGATAAAAATATCTTTAATTACGAGGATTACGACGCTGCTGGCCTTGATGAGTTCCTGAAGCTGAATGATGCTTATGTAATTGCGAAGATGCACTTTGCCGATGATTCGAGCTTCAACCAAGGTTCTTTTGAGCTACCCAAAAGGGTTTTATTCCTCGATAGTCTGTCTTTGGGTTCGAAGTTGCTCACCATTTACCATGTTCTTAACGCATTCGACTTATTGATAACTGACTACTCGTCAGTGTATGTAGACTATCTTCTTCTTAATAGGCCTATTGTCTTTTCATGTCCGGATTTCGAAGAATACAAGAAGGACAGAGGATTCATTAGCGATGATCCACGCTGGATGATGCCCGGGGCTTTTGTTAAGTCGCAATCCGATTTATTGAGTGCGCTTGGTTCGTTTTTTAATGGAGTTGACGCTGCTGCTTCTTTGCGTGAGTCGTTCATGCCAGTCATTCATTCTCATAGGGATGCAAAAGCTGCCGAGCGTGTTGTTCAGAGGATGATCGGAGTGGCCAGCACCCACTCGCGTGACTGTGACAAGGAAATCGGTTCATGCTTTGCGGACTCGAATTCCCCTTTGCGGCAGTATATGAATCTACGTTCCAAAGCGGAGCTATTTTTAGACTATGGTTCGGGCTTCAATTCTGAAGACGTTCTGTCTATCGAATATACGTCTAACTGTTTTGGGTCTCATGTCTGCCTGACTTTTAATGTCCCTTCTGGCGTTAACGAAGTTCGCTTTGACCCCGCCGATGACGGTTCATTTCTTCTAAAGGATGTCTCCTTCTCTTTTAACGGAACGCCATTGATTTGGGACGCGCTAAATGGTTCTGAATCACACTCCAATATCGTATTCTGCGGACTTGACCCCCAGATTCTGGTCTCAGGTTTTGATGGCTCGGCCGGCGAACTGTGTGTCAATTTCGACAGATGCGAGCTTGGAGATTCAGCTGACTATGTTTCATGTCTCATGGAGCGCGGACGCTCTCTTTCAGAAGAGCCCGTGCATTCTCTTTCGGGGTCATTGAGTCGTGTATTTAGGTTTGGTAGGCATTGACGTGAAGCGCGTTATTACATATGGAACGTTTGATTTACTACATTACGGGCATATCAATTTATTAAGGAGGGCCAAGCAGTATGGCGACTATCTAATAGTCGCTTTGTCTACCGATGACTTCAATTGGAATCAGAAGAGAAAGAAGTGTTATTTCTCTTTTGACAAACGCAAAGCTCTTCTTGAAGCAATTCGTTACGTTGACCTTGTGATTCCCGAAGAATCATGGGACCAGAAAGTGACTGACGTGCGTGAATACCATATCGATACGTTTGTTATGGGCGATGATTGGAAAGGCGAATTCGACTTTCTGCAGGATGAGGGCGTTGATGTCGTTTACCTGCCACGCACGCCGGAAGTTTCCACCACTCAAATTAAACGTGATTTAAAATCCTAGTAGTCGGCAAGGTTCTTGTGCGAATTTAGCATTGTGGGATTATTAATAATAAAATTAACCTAACGGTTTGATTTCTGTTAGAAAGGTTCTTCAATTATGAAGGGCATCATCCTCGCCGGCGGGTCCGGCACCCGCCTGTACCCGCTCACGCTCGTGACCTCCAAGCAGCTGCTGCCGGTCTACGACAAGCCCATGATCTACTACCCGCTTAGCACCCTCATGCTGGCGGGCATCCGGGACATCCTGGTCATCTCCACGCCGACGGACCTCCCCAACTTCGAGCGCCTGCTCGGGGACGGCTCGCGCTACGGCGTGAACCTCTCCTACGCCGAGCAGCCGAGCCCCGACGGCCTGGCGCAGGCCTTCACCATCGGCGAGGAGTTCATTAACGGCGAGCCGTGCGCGCTCGTGCTCGGCGACAACATCTTCTACGGCAACGGCCTGTCGCGCCACCTGACGCGCGCCGTCCAGAACGCAGAGTCGGGTCGCGCCACGGTCTTCGGCTACCACGTGGACGACCCCGAGCGCTTCGGCGTCGTGGAGTTCGACGGCGAGGGGAGGGCCGTCTCCATCGAGGAGAAGCCCGCCGAGCCCAAGTCGAGCTACGCCGTCACCGGCCTGTACTTCTACCCGGGCGACGTGGCCGCCAAGGCGCACGAGGTGAGGCCCTCGGCCCGCGGCGAGCTGGAGATCACCACGCTCAACCAGATGTATCTGGAGGAGGGGACGCTCTCCGTGGTGACCCTCGGCCGCGGCTACGCGTGGCTGGACACCGGCACCATGGAGTCGCTCCACGAGGCGGCGGAGTTCGTCCGCGCCGTCGAGCACTCCCAGGACCTGCCGGTCTCGGTGCCCGAGGAGATCGCCTGGGAGAACGGCTGGATCACGACCGCCGAGCTGGAGGAGGCCGCGAAGGCCTACGGCAAGTCGGTCTACGGCCGGCATCTCAAGAAGGTCGCCGCCGGCGAGATCGTCAACAGCCCGCGCGAGTATTAGCGCCTTCTTGTTTTCTTTTAGGGGTCACCGTTATCTGGTGGCCCCTTTCGTTATGATTACGGTGACCATATAGCCAATATGATTGGGAGTGGATGTGTTAAGCGTCTACTTTGGCGATATGCCAGAAGCGATTTACAACACAGCGACATATTTCAAAAACTCTTACCGGTCTTCTTGGATTACGAATCCCTATGCAGTCTCGATAATTAAAGATGTCGATCGATCGGATGTTGTCTCCGAAAACGTCATCGAAAGCCCTGTGCTTGGATCCATCTCCCCACTCCAGCTTTCTGGTGGCGTGAAAACGCTGCTGCTTATGAGATTTGATCGTAAGCAAATTTTTAACGCTTCTACCTGTGGTGACAACTGTGCCAAGTGGATTCTCGACATGGCGAAAGATCGCAAGCTCGTTGTGAATCTCTATCATGTGATGGACTTTGGTCGCGAGGATTTTAAAATTAAAGTCGTGAATAGCGGCCGAATCGTTCACAACATGGCCGAATTGATTCACGAGTCGATTCCGTATCTGTAGGTACTGCTTATGAACGGTTCGCATCTCGTTAAGATTTCCCGCCGCAGGGGAACTAAGTACACATTTACCATCAAGCGGAACATCACTATTGTGCGTGGCGATAGCGGCACGGGTAAGACGACACTGTTTGACATGGTCGCAGACTACATGCGAACGGGCGAGCAGTCGGGTGTTTCCTTGCAATGTGATTGTCCCTGTGTCGCTTTGACCGATTATGATTGGCGAAACCAGCTTTCGTCCGTTCATGACTCGATTGTATTTGTCGATGAGGGCTTAAAAGAGATTCATTCTGATGAGTTTGCCCATCATGTGCTGTATTCCTCGAATTATTTCGTGCTGATCTCAAGGGCTGATTTCCCCAATCTTCCGTATAGCGTGGATGAGATTTACAAGATTAAGACGAGCGGAAAATACCATTCTTTCATCCCTGTTTATCAAGATCGCGGGAATCATCGTTATGCTATTTCCCGGTCGGCGCCAAAACAGGACTTTTCTATCCTTCTATGCGAGGACAGTAAGTCTGGTTTCCAGTTCTTTGAACGGCATTTCGCTGACAGTGAGCTTACCTGTACTTCGGCCATGACGAACAGCGCGATTTTGCGCTGGTTGGATCAGCATCTCGACGATCGCGTGTTTCTTGTTGCGGACGGAGCGGCATTTGGGTGCTATGCGGACCGCGTCCTTAAGCTGCAAGACATTCACCGCGATACTGTTACGGTTTGTCTTCCCGAGTCGTTCGAATGGCTTCTGCTGAGCTCCGGCGTAATTTCAGGGCTAGATGTTAAGACGGTTTTGGAAACCCCAGAAGCCTTTGTAAACAGTGAGAAGTTTAAAAGCTGGGAGGATTTCTTCTATAAGTACTTACGTGAAATAACTGGGGATTCGGTTTTTCACTACGACAAAGACTGCATTCCGGAGGCGTTTTGTACGGGGGGTAATTCTGCGAAGGTTATGGCTCTTATCGCATGCCGAAATGTCCGATAGTTTTGTTGAATAGTGTCGCGTCGTCACTTCCTGCGGCATACTAAAGAAGCTGTACATGCTTCAGATTGGATTTTCATGTCTGAGATTTTTGAACCCAAGAATATCATCGTCACGGGCGGCTGCGGCTTCATCGGCAGCAACTTCGTGCACTACGTGGTCAACAACCACCCCGGGGTGCACGTGACCGTCCTGGACAAGCTGACCTACGCCGGCAACCCCGAGAACATCGCGGGCCTGCCCTCCGACCGCGTGGAGCTCGTCGTGGGCGACATCTGCGACGCCGAGCTGCTGGACAGGATCGTCCCGGGCCACGACGCCATCGTGCACTACGCCGCAGAGAGCCACAACGACAACTCCATCGCCGACCCCGAGCCGTTCCTGCGCACCAACGTGGAGGGCACCTTCCGCCTGCTGGAGGCCGTCCGCAAGTACGGCATCCGCTACCACCACGTCTCCACCGACGAGGTCTACGGCGACCTGGCGCTCGACGACCCGGCGAAGTTCACCGAGGAGACGCCGTATCACCCGAGCAGCCCGTACTCGAGCACCAAGGCGTCCTCCGACATGCTCGTACGCGCGTGGACCCGCACCTACGGGCTTCGCGCCACGATCTCCAACTGCTCCAACAATTACGGCCCTTTCCAGCACGTGGAGAAGTTCATCCCCAGGCAGATCACGAACATCATCGACGGCGTCCGCCCCAAGCTCTACGGGAAGGGCGAGAACGTCCGCGACTGGATCCACACCGAGGACCACTCCTCGGCCGTCTGGGACATCCTCACGAAGGGCCGCATGGGGGAGACCTACCTCATCGGCGCAAATGGCGAGAAGAACAACATCACCGTGCTGCGCATGATCCTGGAGGCGATGGGCCGCGACCCCGAGGACTTCGACTGGGTCGCCGACCGCCCCGGCCACGACCGCCGCTACGCCATCGACTCGACGAAGCTCCAGCGCGAGCTGGGCTGGAGGCCGGCCCACACCGACTTCGCCGGGGGCCTGAAGCAGACCATCGACTGGTACGTCGAGAACGAGTCCTGGTGGCGCCCGGCCAAGGAGGCCACCGAGGCCCGTTACCGCGCACAGGGCCAGTAGGCCACACCCCGGCGAAGCGCCCCCGGTTATCCAACCTCTTCGATAGGAGCTTTTTCCACATGGCAGATATCGCATTCGAGAAGGACCTCTCCGTCGCCGAGACCGGCATCGGGGGCCTGAAGGTCGTCGACCTGGCCGTCCACGGCGACTCGCGCGGCTGGTTCAAGGAGAACTGGCAGCGCGCCAAGATGACCGCCCTGGGCATCCCCGATCTCAGGGTCGTCCAGAACAACATCTCCTATAACGACAGCCGCGGCGTCACCCGCGGCATCCACGCGGAGCCCTGGGACAAGTTCATCTCCGTGGCCCGCGGCTCGGTCTTCGGCGCCTGGGTGGACCTGCGCGAGGGCAGCGAGACCTTCGGCAAGGTCTACACCTGCACGCTCGACCCGTCCAAGGCCATCTACGTCCCGCGCGGCGTGGGCAACTCCTTCCAGGCACTCGAGGACGGCACCGCCTACACCTACCTGGTGGACGCCCACTGGTCCCTCGAGCTGAAGAAGACCTACACCTTCGTGAACCTCGCCGACCCCGAGCTCGCCATCGAGTGGCCGATCCCGCTCGAGCAGGCTACCGTCTCCGAGGCCGACCTCAACCATCCGATGCTGAAGGACGTCGTCCCCATGGCTCCCAGGCGCACCCTCGTCACCGGCTGCAACGGCCAGCTGGGCCATGCGGTCCGCGCGCTGGCGGAGGAGCGCGGCGTCGCCAAGGACTTCGACTTCTGCGACATCGACACCTTCGACATGTCAGACCCGGACGCCTACTCCAAGTACGACTGGTCGCTCTACGGCACCGTGATCAACTGCGGCGCCTACACGGCCGTGGATAAAGCGGAGACCCCCGAGGGCCGCGTGACCGCCTGGAAGGCCAACGCGACCGGGCCGGCGCTTCTCGCACGCACCTGCGCCGGGCACGGCATCACCCTGGTCCACGTCTCCTCCGACTACGTCTTCGACGGCACCGCGGAGGTGCATGACGAGGAGGAGCCCCTCAGCCCGCTGTCCGTCTACGGCCAGACCAAGGCCGCCGGCGACATCGCCGTGGCGGGGTGCCCGCGCCACTACATCATGCGCAGCTCCTGGGTCATCGGCGAGGGCCGCAACTTCGTCAAGACCATGAAGGGGCTGTCCGACCGCGTCGCCGACCCGGAGGACGGGCTCGCGCAGGTCACCGTCGTGGACGACCAGCTGGGACGCCTGACCTTCACGCGCGACATGGCGCAGGCCATCTTCCATGTGCTGGACGCGAAGGCCCCCTACGGCACCTACGATTGCACCGGCTCCGGCGCCGTGAAGAGCTGGGCCGACATCGCCCGTGCCGTCTTCGAGGCCGCCAACGGCAACGGGGACAAGGTCTTGCCGGTATCGACCGCCGACTACTACGCGAGCGCCGCCGGTCCCGTCGCCCCGCGCCCGGTCCACTCCGCGCTCGACCTGTCCAGGCTCGAGGCTGCCGGCTTCCACATGCCCGACTGGGAGGAAGAGCTGGGGGAGTACCTCAAGACGCTCTAGCAGCTATTAACTTTTCGAGAGTAAAAGCCGCCGCTTGTTAACGGCGGCTTTTCTTTTGCCTGGCGTATAGTCCTGCAACAAGGGCGGCGGTCGCCAGACTCACTGCAAGTCCCGCAAGGGCGCCCGGAGTCTTGTAGGTCATCACGATTCTATTTGCGCCTTTCTGTATGTTCAGGGACGACAAACCCTTATCGGCGGCGGGCGTTAGTTCTGCGGCGGTTCCGTTTACCGTTACGTTCCAGCCCTCATCGTACGGAACGCTCAGCAGCAGGTTGCCGTCATCCTTGGCGGTATATTTGCCTTCGATTCTTCCGTCCTCAAAAACCGTCGGAACAAATTCGCTCGTCTTAAGCTCGTTAATAATCTGCTCGAAAACGTCCAGATTGAGGGCGTAAAAGACCGGCTCATTGTCTTGGGGCATGTCTGTATAGCCCTCTGCGACTCCGATTGACACCGTATGCTGGCTCGGGGTGTCCGATGCATCCGCAATCTGGCGGATATTATTGTCGAATCTCCAGGCTTCGTTTTCGATCGTTCGCTGGTCGATGGTAAGGGTGACGGGCCAATAACTGCCGGCGGTCGCATCTTTGTTGATGTAGAGATACCCGATGGAGCTTGCCGGTACAGTAACGCTCCATTGCTTTAAGCCATCGCTATTCTCCGTGCTCGTGGCCTCGATCTTGGTATAGAGCTCGACCTCGCGGCCTAGGATTTTGCTGTAGAGGTCGTTCTGCTTTTCGAAGGGGTTCTCGATCTTTAGCGTGCTGTTTTGGATATCGCTTGAGGCCGCGACGCCAATGCTGAGCGCATAGGGGTTCTCGTACACCGCGCTTGTGGAGTCGGCATGATTCGTCTTGGCTAAAACGTATCCCGCGGGCGCGTTTTCAGGAATAGCATACTTGACTCCCAGTAGGGCATCGACGGCGAGAATGGGCTCGGCATAACGGGTCGAGAATTCGCCGACGCTGCTGTATCCAAGGGAGTTGAGCAGTGCGATGGCCTGCGGGTTATTTGCGGATGAGTAGGACGACAGCTGGTTGTACCCAAGCGCTAAGCCCTCGTTGAGGGCGGCGCTATCGGCGCGCGTGGTCGTTCGATCGATGCGGTAGAATGACGCAGAATCTTGGTCTTGAATGGCTGTGATCGTGTTGGTTGCGGTGGTCACATAGGTACAGTTGGCATCTTCGGAATAGCCTGCGTACAGTTGGTTCCACATCACATGGGCGTTGATAAACAACTCAATTGCGGTGATTGTCAGGATTGGTAATACGACGGCGGGTCGATAGACATGACGAAATTTGGGCTGGCCCTCGAACACCTGCAACGAATAGCCTGCGGCCCACATCGTAAAGAAGCCCAGCAAAAAGGCTGTGCGCGAATAGAACCCGTTGGGAACGCGCATGCCGCACCAGATGTACTCGAGCGGGCTCAAAACGGAGCTAGCGATCAGGACGGCTGTGACGACGAACGTTGCGATGCGTATCTTGGCCGAAACCTTGCGGTTAAACAGTAGGCTTATTGCAAGTAACATCATGATTACGCCGCAATAGAACTGCGGCGTGTTCCCGTTATTCACCCACATGCCGGGGATGAAGCCCCTGATGAGCGATTTAAGGCCTGTTTTAAGCAAAGGGCCAAGTGCCAGCACGGGGCCGCCTTTTGCCATGGCAAGGATGGTCGGCAAAAAGGTCCAGGCGGACAGGAGCAGCCCAAGCATCATAGCCCCTGCAAATCGTAGGGCCCGGTCGAGCGTGAGCATCCAGCTAAATCCTTCTGCAGCGACGTAATCGACAAACTCAACCAATACGAAGATGCAGAGGAATAGGATGCTGATATAGGCCGTATACCAACAGAACATGACATTGAGGGCAATCGCAATAACGAGGCGTATCATTTTTTGTTCCCGAATGAGCTCGTAGCATCCGAAAGCGCAGATGGGCAGTAGGATAAGACAATCAATCCAGAGCGGATTACACAAATTACTTATGGTCCAACTGCAAAACGTAAATGATAGGGAAAGTAGGAATGCTGCGGGCTTGGGTAGACCAAAACGCCTTTGCAGGAACCAAGCGCTGCTGATGTGAATGCAGCCAAGCTTGAGCGCGGTTATGGCAAATACGAAGAGCGTCAGCTTGTCTGCGGGAAACAGCACGCAGAGCAGGTTGAAGGGGCTGGCGAGGTAGTAGCTATAGAGCCCCCATGTGTTCATGCCGAGTCCCTGCGAGAAGGAATAGCGAAGGTTTGCCTCGCCTAAAAGGACGCGGCGAAACCACGCGAAGAAGTCGATGTATTGGTATTTGAGATCGTTGGTGAGAAACGAGTTGCCGCCAAAGGGGTAGACATGGTCCGCCGCTGCAAGTGCGACAAAGAGTGCGACGGAAAACGCGAAGCAGGCGGCGTAGAACGCCACATTCTTGAGCGTGCTGTTATTGGGCTGTGTCATCAGATTCCTCGTTGGATTCTCGAATGATATAGATGGGGCGGCGCTTGGTCTCCAAGTAGGCTTTTGCCAAGTATTCACCGATGATTCCTAAGCACAGAAGCTGCATGCCGCCAAACAGCGTTATGAGGCAGGCGAGGGACGGCCATCCGCCGACGGGGTCACCCCAAACAAGCGTTTTGACCAGGATGACGATGAATCCCAGGATAGCGATGAGACAGAAAACGATACCCGTGAGGGCGGCGAGGGAGAGCGGCGCCGTGGAAAATGCGACGATGCCGTCGATGGAATAGAGGAGCAGCGACCAAAAGCTCCATTTGGTCTCGCCGGCCACGCGGTTGACGTTTACGTAGGGGAGCCATTTGGTCTTGAAGCCGACCCAGCCGTAAATGCCCTTGGAGAATCGGTTGTATTCGCCCATGGAGATGATGGCGTTGACCATAGGTCGCTTCATGAGCCTAAAATCGCGTGCTCCGTCGACGATGTCGGCCTTGGAAATGCGGTTGATGATCTTGTAGAACATACGGGCGCAGAACGACCTGATGGGAGGCTCGCCTTCGCGGGTGGTCCTGCGTGTGGCGACGTTATCGTAGTTTTCGGTCTGCAAGATTTCGTACATCTTCGGCAGGAGCGAGGGCGGGTCCTGCATGTCGGCATCCATGGTGGCGACATAGTTGCCCTTTGCGTGCTGGAGTCCTGCGAGTAGTGCCGCCTCCTTGCCAAAGTTCCGCGAGAAAGAGTGCCAGTGGATGACGTATGGATGCGCCGCCGCGGCTTCTGCTTTCATGACGGCAAGCGTTTTGTCTGCCGAACCATCGTCGATGAGGACGGCTTCAAAGGAGATCTCGGGGTACTGCTGAGTCATGATGCGAACGACGCCATCGAGCTCTTTGAGAAAGATTGGAAGTGATTCCTGCTCGTTGTAGCACGGCACGACGATGGAGATGAGCGGCATGGTGGTTTACCTCTCGCTTGGCTTGGAAGTAGGGCGGCCGGGCTGGTCATCGTAGGCGTATTTGCTGTACACGTTTACCTCCCACTGCTTTTTTTCGACCTTTGCTACAGAATCTAGGATGAAGCCGGTCGCAAGGCTCAGGCCGCACAGGAACATAAACGAGGCGGCGAGCATAGCGGTGGGGAAGCGCGGGACGAGGCCGGTCTGGAAATATTCGACAACGATGGGCATGCCCAGGGCGAGGCCGAATACCGCGAACAGAAGCGCTACGAGGCTGAAGAACTTCAGCGGGCGGTAGTCCTTGAACAGCGTGCCGATCATCGCAACGACTTTAATGCCGTCGCTCACGGTGTTGAGTTTGGACTCGGAACCCTCGGGACGGTCGCGGTACTCGATGGGCACATCTTTGATGCGCCAGCGGTGGTCGACGGCGTGGATCGAGAGCTCGGTTTCGATCTGAAAGCCCTCGGAAAGCACTGGGAAGGTTTTAACGAACGGGCGGCTCATGGCGCGGTAGCCGGTCATGACGTCATCGAAGCTGTAGCCATAGATCCACTTGATCATGGCGCGGACCAGATTGTTGCCAAAGCCGTGGAAGGCGCGCTTGTTTTCCTCGGCGTAGGTGCCGTTTGAAAGGCGATCGCCTACGGTCATGTCGGCCGTACCGTTAAGGATGGGCTCGCAGAGGGCCTTGGCCGCCTCGGCGGGGTAGGTGTCGTCGCCGTCGACCATCAGGTAGCAATCGGCGTCGATGTCGCGAAACATCTGGCGGCATACGTTGCCCTTTCCCTGACGGGGCTCAAAGCGGACCGTGGCGCCGTGCTCGGTGGCGATGCGTGAGGTATCGTCCGACGAGTTGTTGTCATAGACATAGACCGTCGCTTGCGGAAGCTCGCGGTGAAAGTCGTCGATGACTTTGCCGATCGTGGGCGCTTCGTTGTAGCAGGGGATGATGACGGCGATGGATTCAGAATTCACTCAATGCTCCTTATACGTTCAATCCTTGAAAGTATAGCCGTTTGGGCTTGGCATCCTAAGATGTGGGTTAGTTCTCCAGTTTTGTTGCGCGAATCGTTTGCATGGCCGTCGGGTCTATACTGTTCGTTTGTCAACGATTACGAGTAAAGGAGTTGCATCCGTGTCGGATCAGACAAAGCAACAAGAAACTCGCAGTCTGCCTGCGACGTTTGCTAAGAACGAATTTGAGAAGGACGCGTTTATCCTTCGTCAGCTGGTTACCAAGGATTTTAAGATCAAGTATCGCCGTAGCGTTCTGGGCGTCGCATGGTCGGTGCTCAACCCGCTGCTGATGATGATCGTCATGGCCATCGTGTTCTCGACGATTTTTGGCCAGGGTCGCAATGGCTCAATGACGCCCGAGATGTACCCGCTGTACTTGATCGTGGGTAACATTACCTTTGCCGTCATGTCCGAGTCTACGAACCAGGCCCTGACGTCGATCGTGGGCGCTGCCCCTCTGCTCAAGAAGGTTAAGGTGCACCGCTGGGTCTTCCCGGTGCAGAAGGTGCTCTTCTCGCTGGTCAACTTTGCCTTCTCGCTGGTCGCCGTCGCCATCGTCATGCTGTGGTTCCGCGTTATGCCTTCTTGGCAACTGATTCTGTTGCCGGTTTGCCTGCTGCTGCTTATGTGCTTCTGCATGGGCCTGGGCATGATGCTCTCTGCCCTTACGGTCTTCTTCCGCGACGTTATGCATCTGTGGAGCGTCGTCATTACGGCGTGGACTTACATTACGCCCATCTTCTGGACGACTGACTATATTGCGCAAATGCCGCATCTCGTGCGTATCTTGATGTATGCGAACCCCATGTTCAACTACCTGCAGTTTATGCGCGATATCTTCCTGTTCCAGACTACGCCCTCGCTTATGACGTTTGGTATGTGCGTTGCCTGGGCGGTTCTTGCGCTTATTATTGGCTATACCGTGTTCCATAAGTCCGAGCGCAAGTTCATCCTCTACATCTAAGGAGTGCTGTGATGACTGAATCTGTTGTTGATTACAGCGAGCAGCCTCTGGCTGTCGAGGTCGACGACGTCACCATGATCTTTAACATGGCGTCCGAGTCGCTGACCAACCTCAAGGAGTACTTCATTAAGCTTGCCAAGCATGAGTTGTTCTTTGAGGAGTTTAGGGCGCTTAAGCATATCTCGTTTGATATTCATCGTGGCGAGGTCGTGGGTCTGGTCGGCACCAATGGCTCCGGCAAGTCTACGATGCTCAAGATTATCGCTGGCGTGCTTGAGCCAAGCGAGGGCAGCGTTAAGGTGCACGGTAACATCGCGCCGCTGATTGAGCTTGGTGCTGGTTTTGACCCCGAGCTGACCGCCCGCGAGAACATCTATCTGAACGGCGCCCTGCTCGGCTATACCAAGGAGTTCATCGATGCCAACTTTGACGGCATTATCGAATTCGCTGAGCTGCAGAACTTTGTCGATATGCCGCTTAAGAACTTCTCCTCGGGCATGGTGGCGCGTATCGCCTTTGCAATCGCGACGATTACCGAGCCCGATATTCTGATCGTTGACGAGACGTTGTCCGTCGGTGATGTGTTCTTCCAGCAGAAGTGCGAGGACCGTATCCAGCACTTTATCCAGAGCGGCGACGTGACGGTTCTGTTCGTTTCGCACTCTATGGAGCAGGTTGAGCGCATCTGCCAGCGTGCCGTTTGGATTGAGAAGGGTGACCTTCGCATGGACGGCCCGGTTGATGAGGTCTGCAAGGCGTATCGCGAGCAGTTCAACTAGGTTATAATTACTTGCGCCTGACAGGCTTGCGCTTGCTTGGGCGTGCGGCTATTTGCTCCATTAGCTCAGTTGGATAGAGCAGGGGACTTCTAATCCCAAGGTCGACGGTTCGAATCCGCCATGGAGCACCATCGTTTATTAAGCCCAGACCGCTTGGTGGTCTGGGCTTTTTTCATCTTGTGTGCTGCTGGAGCCGAGCGCGAGCAAGCCGCTGCTGTTTGTTGGGGTTGGCATTTTACTTTTCGAGATGCTCTTTCAGCAGCTCCAACGCGTGGGCGTAGCCTTGGAGGCCCTCTCCGGTGATGGTGGCGAAGCAGGCCAGACGGGCGTAGCTCACCTGGCGGAAGTCTTCGCGGGTCTCGACTGCGCTAATGTGGACCTCCACAGCCGGGATGGCGACGGCTTTGAGCGCGTCCAGGATGGCCACGCTTGTGTGCGTGTAGGCGGCCGGGTTGATGACGATGCCGTCGACCTTTCCGTAAGCCTCCTGGATCTTGTCGACGATGCTGCCCTCGTGGTTAGACTGGAAGACCTCGACCTCGTCGAAGCCCTGTGCGGCACCCGCTTCCTGGCAGATCTGCACTAAGCGATCGTAGTTGTCGCTGCCGTAGATGCCTGGCTCGCGAATGCCGAGCATGTTGAGGTTGGGGCCGTTAATGACGAGTGCTTTCATGGTTGCTTCCTTTGCAGTTGAAAAACCACCACAAAGGTGCCTGCCCCCTTTGTGGTGGTTTTTGTTAGAGAGCGGGTGGGAGGGTGTCGAGGGCGGCGCGGGCGGTGTTGGCGGCGCAGTCGCGCGAGTCGATGGTGTGGTCGGCCCAGGCGCGGTAGCGCGGCATGCGCTGCTCGGCGAGCTTTTCGATGCCATCGCGGGCAGTGATGGGGCGTCCCTTGTGGGCGAGTTCGTCAAGCTTACGGTTGAGCATTACGATCTGGCTGTTCTGGTGTAGCAGCGGGTAGTTCTCGTCGCGCGTGACCACGCCGCCACCCGTGGAAAGCACCAGGCCGCTGCGCTTGGAGATGTCGGCCAGCGCCGCCGTCTCCTGCTCGCGGAAGGCCACCTCGCCGCGCTCGACGATATAGTCGGCGCAGGGCATGCCTAGACGCTCCTCAAGCGCGCGATCCAGGTCGATGTGTTCGCGACCCGTGAGCAGGGCGATCTGCTCGCCCACGCGGGTCTTGCCAGAACCCGGCATGCCAATCAGCGCGATGTTCTGCTCGCGGCGGGAAAGTCGTTCCGTTACGTCCAGGATGCGCTCGCGCGGGGTAATCTGGCCGGTGTAGCGCTCGACAGCCTGTGCCGCCTGTGCCACAAGCATAAGCAGGCCGCCGATGCAGGGGATGCCGCGGCGCTCGGCCTCGAGCATCAAGCCCGTGCGGGCGGGATTGTAGACAATGTCGATGACGCCCTCGAGCGCGTCAAGTCCCTCGAGCATGCAGGGGGCGTCGGGGCAGTGGGGGAACATGCCGGCAGGCGTGCAGTTGACGAGCAGCGCGGCATCGGATTGCTGCGCGATGTTACCGTAGTTGACGTCGCTCGTGCGGCCCACGGGCACCACGACGGCGCCTAAGTCGCCGAGTACCATGCTCGCTGTAGTGCCGGCACCGCCGGTGGCGCCGAGCACGAGGGCCTTCTTACCGGCAACCTCTACGCCCAGCTCCTCGACCAGGCACCGAAAACCAAAGTAGTCGGTGTTGTCGCCGCGCAGGCGGCCGTCGGACAGGCGCGTGATGGTGTTGACGTTTCCCATGCGCTCGGCCAGGGGGCTCAGCTCGTCCAGGTATTCCATGACGGCACGCTTGTAGGGGATGGTCACGTTGGTGCCCTCCCATTCGTCGCCGGTCATAAAGGCCTGGAGGTCCTCGGGCTCGCGCTCAAATCGCACGTACTCAAGCCCAGCGAGTTCCTTGTAGATGGTCGGGGTGTAGCTGTGGCCCAGCACGCGGCCCAGCACGCCGTAGGGACGGGTTGCGGCGGTATCGGTCATCTAGAGCACCTCCGTGTAGCTGCCAAAGTAGGTGAAGCTCTCGCACACGTCGTCGATGGAATCGAGCAAGTCATCGAGGGCCTTGCTGCCAAAGGGGCAGTCCAGGTCAAAGTAGAACATAAACTCAAAGTCGTGCCCGGGGATGGGGCGGCTCTCGAGCTTGATGAGGTTGATGTTGAGTGCATAGAAACGCTCGAGTACGCGATAGAGGGCGCCCGGCTCGTTGGCCGTGGTGATCATAAGCGAGGTACGGTTGGCGCCGGGGTAGACGCGCGGCTCGCGGCTGATGACGACAAAGCGCGTGTAGTTGTTGTCCGAGTCCTGGATGTTGGGCTCCAGCACCTCCAAGCCGTAGAGCGCCGCACAGCTGCGCGAGGCGATGGCGGCGACGTCGGTGCGTTCGGAGTTGGCGACCATCTCGGCCGACATGGCGGTATTGGGGTACTTGGTGGCGTGCAGACCGTGGGCCTCGATAAAGCCGGCGCACTGGGCGATGGCCTGGCCGTGGCTGTAGACCTCGCACACGTCGGCGAGTTTGGTGCCGGGTTTGACGAGCAGGTTGTGATCGATCTTGAGACGAAGCGAGCGCACGATATGGAAGTCGAACTGTGCGAGCAGGTCGTAGACGGCGTTGACCGAGCCGGCAGTGGAGTTTTCGATGGGCAGCACGCCAAACTCGCAAAAGCCGTCGCGCACGGCGCGCATGACGCCCTCGAAGGTCTCAAAGAACGCAATATCCGGCACGTCGAAGAGCTTGCACGCGGCGATCTGGCTGTAGGCCCCTTCGACGCCTTGGCAGGCGACAGTGGCCGTCTGGGGGAAGGGCGTGTCAAAGGCTGCGGCCGTGGCGCGGGCCTTTTGCGACACCGTGATGCCCTTGAGCTCGTTGATGTAGCGCTGCTGCTCGGCCTTGCTCATGCTCATGAGGAGGCGGAACAGAGTGATGGTCTGGGCCTCATAGCGCTCGGGTGCGCGGCTGGCGAGATTGTTGAGCTTGGAGCGTTCGCGGGCGGGGTCAAAGACGGCCTTGCCCATCTCGATCTTGGATTTGGCGACTTCGGTGGCAATGTCCATACGCTCGACAAAGCTGTTGAGCAGGGTGGTGTCGATGCCATCGATGACCTGGCGAATATCGGCAAGGTCCATGGAGGCCCCTTTCACGTAACGGCTGAGTTGACAGGCAACCCAGGTGAGGCGGGTTAGAGCTGGGCGGCGTCCTCGAGGAGGGCGTCCCAGATGGCGAGGGCGGCGGCTGCTTCGGCTACGGGGACGGCGCGCGGGACGATGCAGGGATCGTGGCGGCCATGGACCGAGAGCTCGGCATTTTCCATGGCGTCCATGTCCACGGTCTGTTGCTCGCGACCGATGGAGGGCGTCGGCTTTACGGCCATCCGCCACATGACGGGTGCGCCCGTGGAAATGCCGCCCAGGATGCCGCCGGCGTTATTGGACTCGACCGCAATCTCGCCGGTCTCGGCATCAACGCGGTACGGATCGTTGTTCTCGCTGCCGCGCATGGCGGCCACGGCAAAGCCCATGCCAAACTCCACACCCTTTACGGCGGGAATGCCAAACGCGATCTGCGCTATGCGGTTCTCGATGCCGTCGAACATGGGGTCGCCGATGCCCGCGGGAAGCCCGTAGATGCCGCACTCCACGATGCCGCCGATACTGTCGAGCTCGTCGCGCGCGGCTAGGATTTCCTCGCGCATGCGGTCGGCTGCGGCGGCGTCAATGCAGGGCAGATCGTTCGTGAGGATCGCCTTGCGGTCGGCCTCGCGATAGACCATGTCGTCCATGGGTAGGTCCGAGATGCCGCCGATCTGCGCGACATGCGCCATGACCTTGATGCCACGGGCCTCGAGCGCCTGCAGTGCGATGCCGCCGGCGATGCATAGGGGGGCCGTCAGGCGTCCGGAGAAATGCCCACCGCCGGCGACGTCGTGCATGTTGTGGTACTTCACGCGCGCCGGAAAGTCTGCGTGCCCGGGGCGGGGTTTGCAGCGCAGCTCGGAATAGTCCTTGGAGCGTGTGTTGGTGTTCTCAATGATCGCGGCGATGGGTGCGCCGGTAGTGTGTCCATCGACCACACCGGCAATGATATGCGCGGCGTCGGCCTCACGGCGCTTGGTCGCGGTCTCGTCGCGGCCGGGGGCGCGACGGTCCAAAAAGGCCTGCAGCTGCTCCTGGTCAACGGCGATACCGGCGGGAATGCCATCGAGTGAGCAGCCGATAGCAGGGGAGTGCGACTGGCCAAAGATGCTCAGATGCAAGACGTTGCCAAAGGTCGAGGACATGCTATTCCTCCTCGAGCGTGACCTTGCCGCCCAGCAGGCGGTAGTGGTCAAAGAAATCAGGATAGGACTTGTTGACGGCCTCGGCGCCGTGGATCACGACTTCGCCAGTGGCGCGGCTCGCAGCGATGGCGGCCATCATGGCGATGCGGTGGTCGTTGTGCGAATCGACCTCGCCGCCGGTAAAGGCGTCGACACCCTTGATGATGAGGTCGTCGCCGGCAATGCGCACCTGCGCGCCCAGTGCGGTGAGCTCATGGGTTGTGGTGGCTAGGCGGTCGGATTCCTTGATGCGCAGGCGGGCGCAATCGCGGATGAACGTGCGACCCTGCGCCAACGATGCCACGGACGAGATTACGGGCACCAGGTCGGGGATGTCGTGCGCGCTCATTTCAAAGCCGGCGAGCTTGTCGGACTGCACGGTGGCGGCGTTGGTGGAGCGCACGATGCGGGCGCCAAAGCGCGAGAGCGCGGCAAGCACGTTGCGGTCGCCTTGCGCGGAGCTAAGCGACACGCCCTCGACGGTGATGGGGTCGGTACCGATGGCGCCGGCGCACAGCCAAAAGGCGGCGTTGGACCAGTCGCCCTCGACAGCCACGTTGCCAGGCGTACGGTACGAGCCGCTGTTCACGCGGAAGTTCGTGATCTCGGGCTGACCGTCCTTGGCGGGGATACGCTCGACGTTGACCTCGACGCCGAAGGCCTTCATGGCCTGGATGGTCAGGTTGATATAGGGTCGGCTCTCGATAAGGCCGGTCACCTGCACACAGGAGGGCTGGGCCAGAAGCGGGGCTGCCAGCAGCAGGCCGGAGATGTACTGCGAGCTCACATTGCCCGGCAGGATAAAGGTGCCCGGGCGCATGCGGCCGCTTGTCTTGAGCGGAAAACCGCCCAGACCCTGCAGGTCGCAGCCAGCGGCAATGATCTCGTCGGAAAGCGGGGAGAGCGGGCGGGCGCCCAGGCGGCCCTGGCCTACAAAGGTTGCCTCTGCTCCCAGCGCGCAGGCGACGGGCAGCATAAAGCGGAGCGTGGAGCCGCTCTCGCCGCAGTCGAGCGTGCCGCCGGCAAGTGCCTTGAGCAGGCCAAACTCAATACTCTTCATAGTGGGATGGACCTGGAAGCCGTCCTCGACGGTCTCGATGCGGGCGCCCAGCGCCGTGAGGCAGCGCACCGTGGCTTCGATATCGGCGCAGGTGGTGTTGCAAGTGACGTGCGTCTCGCCGTTGGCAAGTGCGGCGCAGATGATGAGACGATGCGCCATCGACTTGGATGCGATGGCGGGGACGGTGCCCTTGAGCGGGGAGGGGATGATGCGGGCTAGCATGCGGATGCGTCTCCCTTCTGGCCGAGGCCCTCGGCAATTAAATCATGGAAGGTGGAAAGCGGCGTGCGGTCGATGCTGCAGCGACCAATGCCGTGCGGCATCACCAGGTCGATAGTGTCACCGGCGCGTTTTTTGTCGTGCAGCGCCTCGGCAAAGATAGCGTCGGCCGAAAGCTCGCAGCGGGTCTTGAGGCCATGACGGGCACAGAGCTCTTCGATGCGGTCAGGCAGCTCGGCGTCGCAAACGCCGTGTAGGGCGGCCGCACGCGTGATGATACCCATGCCGATCGACACACAGTTGCCGTGTCCCAGCTCAAAGTGCTTACAGGCCTCGACGGCATGTCCGGCGCTGTGCCCAAAGTTGAGCAGCTTTCGCTGGTTGGTCTCGCGCTCGTCGGCAACGACCACGGCGCGCTTAATGTCGATATTGCGGGCGATTATGAGCGCCACGCGGGCCACGTCGCGGTTCAGCAGCTCAAGCGTGAGCGGGGTCTTCTCCAGCTCGGCGAAGAGCTCGGGGTCGGCGATCACGGCGTGCTTGACGACTTCGCCGCAGCCGTCGGCGAACTGCTCGGGCGTGAGGGTGGCAAGGCATCCCACGTCAGCGATGACAACACTTGGCTGCCAAAAGGCGCCGGCTAGGTTCTTGCCGGCAGCCAGGTCGATGGCCGTCTTGCCGCCCACCGACGAGTCCACCATAGCGAGCAGACTCGTGGGGATCTGCACAAACTTGCAGCCGCGCATGTAGGTGGCGGCCACAAAGCCGGCTACGTCGCCCACGACGCCGCCGCCGAGCGCCACGATCACGTCGGAGCGCGAAAGCTCGTGCTCGGCCACAAACTCAAGAATGGCAACGTAGGTCTCGCCGCGCTTGTGTGCCTCGCCGGCCTCGAAGGTGCAAATGCTTACCTCATAGCCTGACGCCTCCAGGCTCTGCTTAACGGGCATCTGGTAGAGCGGGCCCACGTTGGTGTCCGTCACGATGACGGCGCGGGTGCCTCCGGCGGTGGCGCGAACGAGTGGCCCTGCCTGTTCCAGCAAAAACGTGCCCACGTGTACCTGGTAGGGGCGTGCGGTGTCGATATCGATGGTAATCGCCATAAGCTATGGTCCTTTCGACCTGGCGTGATGGGTGGTCTAGTGGGCGCTCTCGTCGTCGAGTGCGCGCTTGATGCGATCGCCCTCGGCAAGGAGATTCTCAAGATAACGCTGGTCGCGGTTCTTGAGCGCACGGCTGTAGGCGCCGAGCGAATCGATCAGATGGTCGATCTCGAAGGCAAGCGCGTCGGCGTCGTCAATCATGAGCTCGGACCACATCTGCGGGTTGAGGTGGGCCACGCGCGTGAGGTCGCGGTAGCTACCGGCAGAGAAGCCGTGGTGGACCTGGGCGGTGGGGCTCTTTACGTAAGCGTTGGACACCACGTGCGCGAGCTGGCTCGTAAAGGCGATCACGCGGTCGTGCTCGGTGGCGGTGGTCACGCTGAACTTGCCAAACCCCAAGGGACGCACCATCTCGCGAACCTGGCCCAAGAGCTCCAGCTTAAGAGCATCGTCTACCGCAGGCGGAACGAGCACGAGCGGTGCGCCCTGGAACAGGTCGGCGCTGGAATGGGCGTAGCCCGAGAACTGGGTGCCCGCCATGGGGTGTGCGCCCACAAAGTAAAAGCCGTGCTCTCGTGCGAGCTCAAAGGCCCGCTCACACACGATGCCCTTCACACCCACGGTGTCGATCACCACGGGGCCCATGATGGCATCGGTGTCGGTGGCGTCGGCGAGCGCCTGAGCGTGGGCCTCGAGCCACTCGATGCATGCCTCGGGGTAGCATGCCAGGACGATGATGTCGCATTCGCCGAGCGTCTTGTCGTTGAGCTCGCCGGCAACGGTGCCCATGCTGGCGGCCGTCATGACGTCGTCATCGGGGTCCCAGGCCAGCACGCGGACGCCCGCCTGCGCATAGCCGCGGGCAAAGCTGCCGCCGATGAGGCCCAGGCCCACGATGCCGGCGCACTTGGGGCCACCCTGGTTAACGCGTGCGTTTCTCACCGTACCCATGGGTTACTCCTGAACGGTCTCTTGGCAGACGACCTCGCGGATGGCGCGGATGCGGCGCATGGTGTCGTCGAACTGGTCGGGGGTGAGGGCCTGAGCACCGTCGGACCAAGCGTGGCTCGGGTCGTCGTGGACCTCGATCTCCAGACCGTTGGCGCCGCAGGCAGTCGCGGCGAGCGCCATGGGCTCGACATAGCGGGTGTAGCCGGTGGCGTGGCTGGGGTCGGCGACGACGGGCAGGTGCGATAGGTGGTGCAGCACCGGCACGGCGTTGAGGTCGAAGGTGTTGCGGGTGCGGGTCTCGAAGGTGCGAATGCCGCGCTCGCACAGGATGACGTTGTCGTTGCCCTCGCTCATGATGTACTCGGCAGCCATGAGCAACTCGTCGACGGTGCCGGACATGCCGCGCTTGAGCAGGACCGGGGTCTTGGTCTTGCCGACCTCCTTGAGCAGGGGGAAGTTCTGCGCGTTGCGGGCGCCGATCTGCATGACGTCGATCTTCTTATCCAAGAAGACCTGCACGTCGCGCGGGTCCATGATCTCGGTGACGATCGGCATGTCGAGCTCGGCGGATGCCTCGCATAGCAGGTCCAGGCCGGCGGGACCCATGCCCTGGTAGGCGTAAGGGGAGGTGCGGGGCTTGTAGGCGCCACCGCGCAGCATCGTGGCGCCGGCGGCCTTTACGCGGCGTGCGATGCGAATGAGGTTTTCGCCCTCGACGGAGCAGGGTCCGGCGATGACCTGGAACTGGTCGCCGCCGATCTTGACGCCGTGGCCGCAGTCGATGACGGAGTCCTCAGGGTGGAACTTGCGGTTGGCACGCTTAAAGGGCTCGGAGACGCGCTGCACGCGCTCGACGACATCCATGGACTCGAGCAAGAACGGGTCGATCTTGGTCGTATCGCCCACCAGGCCGATGATGGTCTCGTTCTCGCCGCGCGAGACGTCGGTCTTGAGACCCTTCTTCTCAATCCAGCTGACGATATGGCCGACGGCCTCGTCGCTGGCGCTCTGCTTTAAAATCGCAATCATGGTGTGCCTCTCACCTCGATGGATAGCTCTTGCAAAAACGGCCCGCATCGCGAGCCGTTATATATGTGCATGAGAGTTTATACTAATTGTTTCACTTTTGCGTTCTAAGGTGAGCCTCTGCGCCGCGTCTCCCACGTAATTGCAAAGCTTTTTCTATTCTTTTGTTAGCCCGTGGCGCACTTGGGTATAATGCCAACCGTTCGCCCTATTAGCTCAGGGGATTAGAGCGTCTGCCTCCGGAGCAGAAGGCCGTTGGTTCGAATCCAACATGGGGCACCCTCGAACGTAAGACCGTCCGAACCTCGCATGGTCCGGGCGGTTTTCTTATACCGACGCGACGTGATGGGACAAGGTATGGCAGCAACGGATATCGAGCACGGACTCTCGACCGCCGAGGTCGAGGAGCGCATCGCCGCCGGTAAGATCAACCGCAACATGGAACTCAAGACCAAGTCGGTCCGCGAGCTCATCATCGAGAACCTCTGCACGCTGTTTAACTTGATCAACGTGGTTTTGGCGATTTTGGTGTTGCTGACCGGTTCGTTTAAGAACCTGACGTTCCTGTTCGTGGTGTTCTTGAACACGGCAATTGGCGTCATCCAGTCCATGCGCTCCAAGCGGATGGTCGATAAGCTTACGCTGCTCACCTCTAAGAAGGCCATCGCGGTGCGCGACGGCGCCGAGGTAGAGCTCGACTTGGACCAGATCGTGCTCGATGACATCATCCGCTTGGGGCGCGGTGACCAGATTCCGGCCGACGCCGTGGTGGTTTCGGGCGAGGCACTCGTGAACGAGAGCCTGCTGACGGGCGAGAGCGATCTCATCAAAAAGCAGCCCGGCTCCGAGCTCATGAGCGGCAGCTTTATCGACTCGGGCCTGCTGCGCGCCCGCGTGATCCATGTTGGCGCCGACAACTACGTGGCCAAGATCAACAACGAGGCCAAGTACGTCAAAAAGGTCAATTCCGAGATCATGAATGCGCTCAACGCCATCGTGCGCTTTGCGAGCCTCATTATGATTCCGCTCGGCCTGGCGCTCTTTGCCTCGAGCGTGAGCGAGCTGTGGGATGCCGCCGGTACGCCGGGCGATAGCGCGCTTTCGTGGTGTTTTTCCGAGCTGCTTGCCGGTCGCGTGCCTTCGTCGGCGCTGCTGTCTACGGTGGGCGCTCTTTTGGGCATGATTCCGCAGGGCCTGGTGCTGCTGACTTCGTCGGTGCTTGCCATCGCCACGGTGCGTCTGGCGCGCCGCAAGGTACTCGCGCAGCAGCTCTACTGCATTGAGACGCTCGCGCGCGTCGACGTGCTGTGCCTGGACAAGACGGGCACCATTACCTCGGGCCGTATGGAGGTCGAGGGTACCTACCCGCTGCCTGTTGAGGGCGTTGGCATGGGCGCGGGGGAGAGCGAGGTATCTGTCCCCGTCGAGACCACGGTGCTCGATTTTGCGCTTGCCAACGTGGCACGTGCGACCTCGGCAGATGCCAACGAGACCTGCCAGGCGCTGCTCAACTACTACGCCGATCGTCCGGTCGAGGTGTCCGAGCCGCTGTCTGTCATTCCGTTCTCGTCGTCCAAAAAGTGGAGCGGTGCGTCGTTTTCGCAGGGCTCCTATGTGATGGGCGCGGCGCAATTTGTGCTTTCGGAGCGCGCCTTTGCGCAGGTCGAGAACCGTGTGGCCGAGCTCGCCGATACCTGCCGCGTGCTTGTGGTGGCCCGTGTGGACGGCTTTACGCCCGACGGCGATATGTTGGGCGAGGCAGAGCCTGTGGGCTTTGTGACCATTCGCGATGAGATCCGCTCCTCGGCCGCCGAGACCATCGGCTACTTTAACGAGCAGGGCGTGACCCTCAACGTGATTAGCGGCGACGACCCACGCACGGTGTCGTCGATTGCGCGCGTGGTGGGCGTTCCGGGGGCCGATGCCTACGTCGACGCCACGACGCTCGATACGCCGTCCAAGATTGATGCGGCGGTTGACCGCTATCACGTCTTTGGTCGCGTGACCCCGCAACAGAAGCGCGAACTCGTGCAGGCGCTCAAGCGTCGCGACCATACCGTTGCCATGACGGGCGACGGCGTCAACGACGTGCTGGCGCTCAAGGAAGCCGACTGTTCCGTGGCCATGGCCGCCGGTTCCGATGCCGCGCGCAACGTGGCCGAAATCGTGCTGGTCGACAACGATTTTGCCTCGATGCCCGCCGTGGTGGCCGAGGGCCGTCGCTCCATCAACAACCTGCAGCGCTCTGCGGCGCTGTTTCTGACCAAGACGCTGTTCTCGATGGGCTTGGCGGCACTGTGTATCGCGTTTCCGCCGTATCCCTTCGAGCCGATCCAGATGACGCTCATCAATTTCTTCTGCATCGGCGCGCCGGGCTTTGTGCTGGGTTTGGAGCCCAACAACGCCCGCGTGAAGGGGTCATTCTTGACCAACGTGCTCAAGCGTGCGCTGCCGGCGTCGCTGGCGGTTATTATGGCTGCGGCGCTCGATATCTTTGTGGCGCGCGTGTTCGGCTTTAACCAGCTCACGCTTTCGACCATGTGCCTGCTTACGTCGTGCGCGGCGAGCGTGAGCCTGATCTGGCGCATCTCGCAGCCGCTCACACCCTTGCGCGTGGTGCTCTTTGTATTTGTTGTCGTCGGCATCCTGGCGGGTGTTATCGGATTCCCGGAGCTGCTGTCCATCGCCAACCTGTCGATGGGCGAGGCCGTTATCTTACTGGCGATCGTCGTCTTTACCTGCACGGTGTTCTTTAAGCTCGCCACGATGATGGATTCGCTCGAGCCGCGTCGTCGCCATGCTGCCACCGGCTTTGGCCGTGGCGTTCGCGTCCGTCTGGGTCGCGGTGGCGGCAAGGTGAGCTCGACGGGCTCAACTGCCCAACGTTTTGCCAAGCGCGTCGCCGCCGATATGGCGCAGCGCCGTGAGGAGCGCACCGCTCGCGAGGCCGAGGTTCGCGCGCTCGAGGGTGTGGAAAAGGCCCAGCCCAAGAAAAAGAAGGGCACGGGCGTCACTCGCTCGCGTGTGACCAAGTCCGCCCAGGGCATTAAGGTCTCGATGCCGAGCAAGAAGAAAAAGCCCGCAAATAAAGCCTAGTCCCAGTCGCCCCGGGGATGATTTTTCTGGCGATGTTGAATTGGTGCCTTGCTCCTGTGGGGGCGTGGCGATGCTATGCTCTAACTTCGACTGTATGAATTGCTCCGAAAAGAGGAAGCCGTGATCTGCCCGCATTGCCTTAAGACCATAGAGGACGGCGCCTCGTTCTGCCCCTATTGCAACGCATACGTTGGTCCGGGCGACGGTCCCGAGCATACCGAGTTCGTATTCTGCGATGGTTGTGGCGCACGCCTGTCCCCGCATGATCGCACCTGTCCCAAGTGCGGGCGCCCCGCCCCGGGCATCCTTTCCAAAGACGCGGCTGCATCCGATCTGGCAGCAGGCCGCACGGCCGGCTTTCCGCGCTTGACGCAGGAGCAGATCGATACCGAGGTGCCCCATGCGCCGGCCTCTGCCGCCGCGGTGCTCTCGGATGCCGCCGACCCCAACGAGACCTGCGTGCTGCCTGCCTTCGATAAGGACTTTGGCATCCCCAAGGTCGATATCCCCACACCGGTGTCCCTGCGCGATGATGTCCAGCCCAAAAAGCAAAAGGCCAAGCGCAAGGTCCATCCCGACGAGGATGCCTATCACAAGCACAAGCGCCATATCCCCAAACCGCTTATCGTCATCGCGGTGCTCGCCGCCGTGTGCGGTGGTGCGTATTGGTTTGTGACTGCCGATCCTATGGGCGTCATGCCCGGCTTCTACGACCAGTTTGGCCGGGCCGCCAAGACCACCTTCCCGTCGCGCCAAAAGGGCGAGGCCACCGAGAAAGAGTCCAAGCAAGAGGATGCGTCCGAGGTCGTTCAGGAGGAGACCGTCTTAACCGACGACCAGCTCTACGCCAGGCTCGATGGCCTGTACCAGACCATCGTGTCGTACAGCGACGATGATCAGATCGGCGAGGTCATCGATTCGTTTAATAACGGCTATCTGCGTACGCCGCTCTCCACCCGCCAGGAGTTGTCGCAGAGCGCTTATGCCCTGCGCGATCAGATTAAAAAGACCCAGGATGAGCTCAATAACCTCAAGGTTCAGGACGACACCGTCTATGCGGAGGACATCGATCATCTAAAGCAGCTTGCCCAGTGGATGTACGAGCGTGTCGACGTGATCTGCCAGAGCTGGGATATCTCGCTGTCCATTCCCGACGGCGAGTCGCTGAGCGCCCGTCAGAGCGAGATCCTGGCGCCCATCGCACAAGGCGGCAACAGCGCGCTTAACCAGTACGACGCCAACGTGAGCGCATGGAGACCGCAGCAACGTTCGTAATTTGTTGCCCTCCGGCGGCATAACCTGCGTGCGCAATTGATGGAAGCCCGTGCTTATTGCTACAATTTGACCAAATATGCTTTAAACGCACGAGGAAGGAACCACATGTTTGGTTTTAAGAAAGAGCTCTACACGCCCGAGTATCAGCTTGCCGGCGATGAGTGCGCGGTGATCGAGACGTCGAAGGGCACCATCAAGGTCAAGTTTGACGGCGAGGGCGCCCCCATCCACGTGGCGAACTTCTGCGAGCTTTCCACGATGGGTTTTTACGACGGCCTTAAATTCCATCGCTATGTGCCCGGTTTTGTGATCCAGGGCGGCGACCCCAATACCCGCGATATGTCCGGCGCCGATGTCGCCGCCGGTCTTGAGGGCCCCGACGGCATGCCCGGTACCGGCGGCCCCGGCTACTGCATCAAGGGCGAGTTCGCTACCAACCCGCGTAACAGCCACGTCGACGGCGCGCTTGCCATGGCACGTTCCATGGATCCCGATTCCGCGGGTTCGCAGTTCTACTTCTGCCTGGGCGCTCAGCATAACCTCGACTCCGGCTACACCGTCTTTGGCACCACGGTCGAGGGCCTCGACGTCATCTCGCAGCTGCGTGCCGGCGACGAGATCGTCCACGTCGAGATCGTTCACGAGTAAAGGGGACTTCCTTGAATAGCCAGCTGATCCAACAGGGCCGCGCCGCTTATCGCGCGGGTGATTATTCCGCTGCCGCCCAGATGCTCGGTGCGGCAAAGACCCCCAGCGAGATTATGGGCGAGGCCGACCATCTGCGCGGCAACGCCTTGATGCACCTGGGCATGTATGCCGAGGCCGCCGAGGCCTACGCCGCCGCCCTCAACGACGGTACCTATGGCAAGCGCGGCGCGCTGCTTACCAACCGCGGCAAGGCGCTTGCTGCCGTGGGTGACTATGTGACCGCAGCCCAGGCTTTCTCCGCTGCAACGCAGGATGCATCCTATGCCACGCCGTTTAAGGCCTATCTGGGTCTGGGCAACGCCCTGTTCCAGTCGGGCGATTATGCCAACGCCGGTACTGCCTTCCGTCAGGCCGCCATCGATGGTGCCAACCCGGCTCCCGCCGCCGCTCTTGGCGATCTTGGCCGCTGCTTCATTAAGCTCGGCCGTCCGGCAGACGCCGTAGAGACCTACCGCACGGCCATCGACTTTGCCGGTCCGCGCGATGACGCGCGTGCGCTTAACGCCGGCATGGGCCAGGCGCTCTCTGCCGCCGGTCGTCCCTCTGACGCGCTCGATGCCTTTAACGCCGCCACCGCCGACGGTATCTACCAGCTCACGCCCGAGCAGGCCGACGAGCTTGCCCGCGTGCACGATTCCCTCGCTGCTCTTTCGGCCCAGACGGCCATGGCCACGGCGCCGGCTCCCGCGATGGATGCTCCCGCCGTCGACCCGCTCGACCCCACGGGTGCTACCGGTCAATTTATGCCCGACCCCTCGGACACCGGCTTCTTCACCCTGTCCGAGTCCGAGATGGTTCAGCAGGACCGCAAGGAGGCCAAGGTCCGTCGTCGCCATCGCCACACGGGCCTCAAGGTTTTCTTGGTGCTGCTTCTGCTGATCGTCATTGCCGCAGGCGGTCTTGGCTTTGCCTACACGCGCGGCCTGGGCTTTCCCTCGCAGGAGTCTGTTGTCACCGACCTGTTCCAGGCTGCCGGTGACGGCGATACCGCCAAGGCCGAGTCCTGCCTGGCCTCCAGCCTGTCCGAGGACGCCAAGTCGATGATCATTTCCTCGATTCCGCAGGGCGCCACCGTCTCCATTGAGGGCATGGACCAGTCTATGACCGAGACCACCGCCAAGGTCAAGGCGTCGCTGTCCAAGGGCGGCGAGCAGGAGTACACCGTCAAGTTCGTGCGCTCCGACAACCATATCGGTTGGGCCGTCTCCTCGCTCGACATCGATCTCTCGGCTGCTGACAACCAGTAGTGACCTTATGAGATTTGGCGCTGCCCGGTGCTTCACCGCAAGTGAGGTGCCGGGCTTGCGCTAGTATGATGGGCTAGTAGTTTTCCAGCAATCATCCAACACATCAGGAGTTGCGTTGTTTTCTTTGATGGATATGTTCTTCGGTAGCTATGCGGGCGATCTTGCCATCGACCTCGGCACCGCCAACACGCTTGTCTCCGTGCGCGGCAAGGGCATCGTCATTCGCGAGCCCTCCGTTGTCGCCATCGACAAGAACGATGAGCGCATCCTGGCTGTCGGTATCGAGGCAAAGCGCATGCTCGGCCGTACGCCCGGTAACATTGTGGCCGTTCGTCCCCTTAAGGACGGCGTCATCGCCGACTTCGACGTTACCGAGGCCATGCTTCGCTATTTTATCGACAAGGCGTCCGAGAAGCGCTATCCGTGGACCCCGCGTCCGCGCGTTGTCGTCTGCGTCCCCTCCGGTGTCACGTCGGTCGAGAAGCGCGCCGTTTTTGAGGCTACGATCCAGGCCGGTGCCCGCCAGGCATACCTGATCGAGGAGCCCATGGCCGCTGCCATCGGCGCCGACTTGCCTGTCGAGGAGCCCACTGGCTCCATGGTCATCGATATCGGTGGCGGTACCACCGAGGTCGCCGTTATCGCCATGGGCGGTATCGTCGTGTCGCAGTCCATCCGCATTGCCGGTGACGAGTTTGATCAGGCCATCCTTACCCACGTTCGCGATGCCTATAACCTGGCTATCGGCGAGCGCACGGCCGAGGACATCAAGATCAAGGTCGGTTCTGCCGTGCCGCTCAAGGATGAGCTCGACGTCGAGGTCAACGGCCGCGACGTGATCACGGGCCTGCCCAAGACCGTGCGCATCGAGAGCGAGGAGATTCGTCGCGCGCTCAATAAGCCGCTCGACGAGATGGCCAAGGCCGTCAAGGACGCCCTCGACGCCACGCCGCCCGATCTTGCCTCGGATCTTATGTACTACGGCATCCTGTTGACCGGCGGCGGTGCGCTGCTGCGCGGCCTCGACGTGCGTCTGCGCGACGAGACCGGCGTTTCGGTCAACGTCAGCCCTACGGCGCTCGACAACGTCGTCAACGGCTGCGCCCGCGTGCTCGAGGCCAACGCGTTTGACGGTGGCTTCGTCCAGACCAATGCTTAATTTCCAAAAGGTGGATTCCATTTGGCACGATCTTCGGGTTTCTCTTCAAATCTGAATACCAAGCGACAATCAACGGGTATGCGCCCGTTGATTGTTTTCAGCGTAATTTCGGTGCTGCTGCTTACGTTTTACATTCGCGAGGGCGAGGCGGGACCGATTCATGCCGTGCGTTCTGGCGTGACGACGATTACCTCGCCGGTGCGTTTTGTGGGCTCGGCTGTGGCCGCGCCCTTTAACGCAATCGGAAACGTGTTCTCAAACCTTACGGCTTCGCAAGACACCCTCGACGAGCTTAAGAAGCAAAACGAGGTCCTGACGTCAAAGGTTGCCGAGCTCTCGGAGGCTCAAAAGACCGCCGAGCGACTCGAGAGCCTGGTCGGTCTTCAGTCGACCTACAACCTCAAGTCCACCGCGGCTCGCATTGTCGGCGCGTCGGGCGATGCCTGGACCTCGACCGTTACCATCGACAAAGGCTCTGCCGACGGTCTTACCATCAACATGCCCGTGACGAGTTCTGCCGGTGTCATCGGTCAGATTATCGAGGTTTCGGCCAAGACCTCCACCGTCCGCCTGATTAGTGATGAGAACTCGGGCGTGTCCGCCATGGTGCAGGATACGCGCGCTCAGGGTATGCTGCAGGGGCAGCCCGACGGTACCCTGCGCCTGGAGCACGTGAGTGTCGATTCCGACGTGAAGGTGGGCGACATCATCGTGACCTCGGGCATCGGCGGCGTATTCCCCAAGGGCCTGCCGCTCGGTACGGTCTCGTCGGTGGAGAAGTCTGCCAACGATGTGTACTACACCATCGTCGTGCGCGCCCAGACAACGGCCGAAAACAACGAGGAAGTGCTGGTCATTACGTCGCTGACCGATGAGCAGTCGGCTTCGGACGAGGATGTGAGCAGCGCCAACAGTACGCCGCAGGGCACCTCGCGCGATGCGGCCACCAAGTCCAAAGACGAAAGCTCGGATGAAAGCTCCGATGCGTTCGACACGACTGACTCGGGCTCGAGCGAATAGGGAGGCATGTCCATGGATCTACACGAACAGGGGACTGGCTCCCGCACTTTTGCGATTGCCGCCATTGTCTGCGTCCTGCTGCAGGCGGGCTTGGCGCCGCAGATCTCCATCGCGGGCGGTCGCGTCAACTTTATGATTATCCTGGTGTGCCTGAGTGTGTTTTCGGGCGATCCCACGCGGGCCGTCATCTGCGGTTTTTGCAGCGGCCTGTTCTACGACCTGTCGGCAGCCGTGCCGGTGGGCGTGATGTCGCTGTTGCTGACAGTGGGCAGCTTTGCCCTGACACACAGTGCCGCCGGTCAGACGGGCGGCACCCCGAGCGCTCGCGGCATCACGGTGGGCGCCTTTGCGCTTGCCATTAACGTGATCTACAGCATTATCTTGCTGTTTATGGGACTGGAATCGAGTTTTGTCGTGGCGATCTTTGGACACGCCCTGCCGTCCTCGATTCTGACCGGTCTGGTCGCCGTTCCGTTTTTGATGTCCGGCGTTGCGCCGCAGTCTGGCTATGGGTTCTCCGCGCGCGGTGGGCGTCAGTCGGGTATGCGCTTTAAGCCCAAGACCCGTAAGCTCAAATAGGGGAGGCCTGTAGATGTCTTCCCAGTTGACGGTTGTTGTCGCCGGTATCGTGCTGGTCGTGGCCATTGTGGTCGCGCTGGTCATCATGCGCCGCGGCGACTCCCGCTTTACCTACGACACGCAGCATGGAACGGCCCCGCGCGCCACCGAGGGCGAGGGCAATACGGCCGCTACGGCCTTTAAGGGCCGCTTTTCCATCCTCACCGCGGGCGTGGGTGCGATGTTTGCCGCGCTTGCCGTTAAGCTGTGGGGCATGCAGATGGTCTCGTCGGACTACTACGACAAGCAGGCCAAGAGCAATCAGACCCGTACCGTTACCACGCCTGCCGTGCGTGGCCGCATCTTGGACCGCAACGGCGTCGCGCTGGTGCAAAATCGCCCTTCGCTCGCCGTCGTCGCCTATCGTGACCTTGCCGATGACAAGGTACTGGTGCGTCATCTTGCCAACGTGCTCGGCATGCCGTATATCGCGGTGCTACGCAATATCCAGGACAATTCCGAAGGCGCGCAGAGCCTGCATACGATCGCGACTGACGTGCGCCGCTCTACTGTCGCCTACATCCAGGAGCACGCCGGTGAGTTTCCCGGTGTGAAGATCGCCGAGCGCACCGAGCGCCAATACCCGTATGGCGAGACCGCCTGCCATATCTTGGGCTATACCGGCACCATTACCTCCGAGCAGCTCGAGGCGCAGAACAAGAAGTCGTCGGACGGCAGCGATAGCGCGGCTGGCCAGATCTCGTATCAATCGGGCGATATTGTGGGCCAGGCGGGCGTAGAGATTTACTACGAAAATCTGCTGCAGGGCATTCGTGGTGAGCAGACCGTGAAAGTTGACGCCTCGGGTAACGTGACCGGTCAAGCCGGCGCCGTTCCCGCCAAGGCCGGTTCTGACATTAAGCTTACGCTGGATCTTAAGATTCAACAGGCCTGCGAGACGGCTCTGGCGAATGCCATTGAGCTTGCCAAGACCACGGGTCATAGCGATGCCGGCAACGGCGCCGTGGTGTGCCTCGATCCCAACAATGGTGAGATTCTGGGTATGGCGAGCGAGCCCAAGTTTGATCCGTCGGTGTTCATCGGCGGCGTTTCCAACGACGTGTGGACCGAGCTCAACGACGACAAGGGTTCGCATCCGCTGCTCAACCGCGCCATTAGCGGCCAGTATATGTCGGCTTCGACCATCAAACCGCTCTCGGCTCTGGCCGGTCTTGAGTTTGGAACCTATACCTCAGGCCAGACCACGAACTGCACGGGCTATTGGACGGGCCTGGGCAAGTCATGGGGTAAGTACTGCTGGCTGCATTCCGGTCACGGCACTATGACGCTGCAGTCCGGTATCGCCAACTCGTGCGACCCCGTGTTCTACGATATGGGCAAGGCGTTTTTCTACAACGACCAGCATCCCGAGGGCCTGCAGGAGGTCTTTCGCCGTTGGGGCCTGGGCAAGACCTGCGGCATCGATCTGCCAAGCGAGGGAACGGGCCGCATTCCTGACGCCAAGTGGAAAGAGTCGTACTTTACCGACGCCTCGGCCGAGGACCGCAAGTGGAATGCCGGCGATATGACTAACATCGCTATCGGCCAGGGCGACATTTTGGTGACGCCGCTGCAGATGGCGTGTGCCTACATGGGCCTCGCCAACGGCGGCAAACAGTACGTGCCCCACGTCTTCTTGTCGGCGGTGTCGCGTGATGGCGACGGCGATGCCTACAAGTACAACGGCAAGGGCAAAAAGAAGCGCCTGGAGGCCCATATCAATAGCGATGCCGACCTGGCGCTGGTCCGTAACGGCATGCACGATGTGATTTACTCGGCGTCGACTTCGACTGCCGCGCACTTTAACTCCTTGACCCCCACGGTCTACGGCAAGTCCGGCACGGGCGAGAAGAGCGGCGAGGACGATTACGCGTGGTTTTGCGCCTACGCGCCGGCCGATGAGCCCAAGTACGTGATTGTCACTGTCTTGGAACAGGGCGGTGGTGGCTCCGATACCGCGCTGCACGTCGTGCGCGATGTGCTCGGCGCCATCTATGATGAGCCTGACACATCTTCTGCCACGGGCGATTCCTCGGTTCGATAGGAGGTTGCGATGGATTTTTCGCCGGCGGACCTGTTCCGCTCAACTAAAACCGGTTCCCGCAGCAGCCTGGACCGTGTCAACAAGCAGCTTTCGGCCTCGCGCGGCACGTTTCGCCAGAAGGTGCACGTCGGCGTGCTGCTGGCAACCTTGGCGCTCGTAGCCTATGGCGCCATCATCATTTGGTCGGCCTCGCAGTTTAAGGCCGACGCCTCATTCTCGCGTCACCTGTTGGGCATCGGCATCGGTACGGTGCTTGCGGTGCTCGTCTGGCGTACCGATCTGCGCGGCATCTCTAACTTCTCGACGGCGCTGCTCGTCATCGACCTCATTGTGATTTTCTCGCCCAAGATTCCGGGTCTGTCCTATACGGGCGGTCTGGGCATGACGGGCTGGATCAAGATTCCCGGTATCGGTCTTACCTTTCAGCCGGTCGAGCTCGCCAAGCTCATCACGATCTTCTTTATCGCCACGCTTGGTTCGCAGTACAACGGCCGCATCGATACCGCTCGCGACTACATTAAGCTCTGCGGCATGCTCTCCGTTCCGTTTTTGGCCGTCGTCGCCATGGGCGACCTGGGTTCGGGCCTGGTCGTGTTGGTGTCGGGTGCCGTTGTGATCTGCATGAGCGGTGCGCGCCGCGAATGGGTGCTGTCGACCTTGGCTCTGCTCGTGGGTTTGGTGGCGCTCATCCTGGCGCTCGATTCGGTGCTCGATTCTCTTTTGGGCCATGACGTTTTGATCAAGCAGTACCAGATGAACCGACTGACCGTCTTTATCGACCCCGATAATGCCGATTCGGACGATGCCTACAACTTGCAGCAATCGCTCATCGCGGTTGGATCGGGTGGCTTTTTCGGTAAAGGTCTGGGCCATGCGACGCAGTCTGCCGGTGGCTTTCTGCCCGAGTTCCACACCGACTTCGTCTTTGCCTTTTTGTCCGAGACCTTTGGCTTCTGCGGCTCCTTTTTGCTGCTGTGCCTGTACGTGCTGCTCATGTTCTCGACGATTCGCGTCGCCTTTAAGTGTGAGTCTCTGTTCCTACGCTTGTCATGCGTGGGTATCGTCGGCATGTGGGCATTCCAGACCTTCGAGAACATCGGCATGTGCATCGGCATGATGCCGATCACCGGTATTCCGCTGCCGTTCATTAGCTTCGGTTCGTCCTCGATGATGATCCAGTTGCTGACGGTGGGTATCGTACAATCCATATGGCGGCATCGTTCGGGCGCCGCGTAACCGCTGGAGGGGTTTGCTATGAAGATTCCCGTGGACAAGCTGACCCGCGTCTTTAAGATGGGCGCGACCACCAAGAAGGATTCCGACACGCCGGTTCGCGTGTCCGTCTACCTCGATTCGTCTGCCTCGCGTTTTTTGGTCGAGACGGTGCGCGATGCCTTCGTGCCGCAGACGACGTCTGGCATTGTGCGCGTTGAGCGCCTGGGTGAGGACCGTATCGTCCCCAAGACCGATACCGACGTGGTGCTGGTCCTTTCGTGCGGATCCGACCGTCTGGAGAGCGCTGTACAGGAGCTTGTGATTGCCGGCGCCCCCGTGTGCGTGCTGGCCGAGTCTGCTGTCGAGGTGCCTTTTATCCAGGAGTCCACGTCCATGCTCGGCGCGGTGGCGGCTACCGATAAGACGTATCTGCTCGAGACGCTTGCCCGCTGGATTCTTGATCGCACGGACAAGGAGACGGCCTTTGCGGCGAACTTTGCTTTTATGCGTATCGCCGCCGCCAACCGCATCATCACCTCGTGCGCGCTTACCAATATGGCGACGGGTGCGCTGGTGTTTTTGCCGGGGGCCGATTATCCCGTTATGGCGCTGGCGCAGGTGGGCATGCTCTTTGAGCTGGCGGCCATCTTTGGACGCGGCATTAAGCCCGAGCGCGGTTATGAGGTCGCGGGCGTGCTTGCCGGCGGCTTGGTGCTCCGCGCCGTCACCCGCGCCCTGGTAAAGCAGACGCCGCATATCGGGTTTGCCGTCAAGGCGCTGACCGCCGCCGCGGGAACCTATGGTATGGGCCGTGCGCTCGTTTCGCTGTATGAGCGCGACATCGACTACAGCCGTGCCAACGAGGTGGCTGCCGCCACGTTCTCGCGCGTCCGCGACCTGGTGACCACGGTCGCCGGTGCCACCCGTCCCATGAGTCCTTTCGAGGATGCATCCGATCTCGCTGCTTAGGGGTTTCTTTTGCGCGTTCCATACCAAGACTGTTTTCATCTGATCGAGCCGTTGCTCGCCAAGGTCGAAAAGCCGAGTCGCTATATCGACCACGAGTGGGGTACGCTCTCAAAGGCCGATGCCGATTACCGCTGCTGCATGATCTACCCTGACGTGTATGAGGTCGGTCTGCCCAACCAGGGCATCGCCATTCTCTATAACATCCTCAATCAGGCCGAGGGCATTTCCTGCGAGCGCGGCTATGTGCCGTGGCCCGATATGGGCGATGCCATGCGCGAGGCGGGGATTCCGCTGCTGTCGCTCGAGGGCGCGGCGCCTGTGGCCTCGTTCGATATCGTCGGCATGCATGTGCCGCACGAGATGGCCGTGACAAACTTTCTCGAGGCGCTCGATCTCGCTGGCATTCCGCTGCTTGCGGCCGACCGCACCGAGGACGATCCCATCATCGTCGCCGGTGGCCCCTCGGTCTATAACCCCGAGCCGTATGCGGCCTTCTTCGATGCCATCCTGATCGGTGAGGGCGAGGAGTCGCTGCTCGAGGTTTGCCAGCTGCATCGTCGCCTGCGCGATGAGGGCGTCTCGCGCGCTCAGATTGTCGAGCAGCTCGCGACGGTCGCCGGTACCTATGTGCCGTCTCTGTATGAGGTGCGCTATGACGAGCCCTGCTCGCCGCATGGCTACACCGTGCCGCGCGAAGGCAAGGACGTCCCGCCGGTAGTCTATAAGCGCGTCGTTGAGGACTTTGGCGCTACCAATCCGCTGTCGCAGTCGTGCGTGCCCTACGCGCAGCTCGTCCACGATCGCCTGTCTATCGAGATTCTGCGCGGCTGTGCCCGCGGCTGCCGTTTTTGCCAGGCCGGCATGACCTATCGTCCGGTGCGCGAGCGCTCGGCCGACCAGATTGTGTCCTCGGTGATCCAGGGCCTGCAGAAGACCGGCTATGACGAGGTGTCGCTCACCTCGCTCTCGACCACCGACCACTCATGCATCCGCGATGTGCTCGGCAGGCTCAACCGCCGTCTGGAAGATACGGGTATTCGCGTGTCCATTCCCTCACAGCGCCTGGATTCGTTTGGCGTGGATATGGCCGAGTCGGTCGCTGGCGAAAAGAAGGGCGGCCTGACGTTTGCCCCCGAAGCCGGCAGTCAGCGCATGCGCGACATCATCAACAAGAATGTGACCGAGGAGGACTTGGACCGTGCGGCCAAGGCGGCCTTCGAGGCGGGCTGGAACCGCATGAAGCTCTACTTCATGATGGGCCTTCCCGGCGAGCGCGACGAGGATATCGTGGCCATCGCCAACCTGGCCGACCATGTGCTCGAGCTTGGCCGCTCCGTGGTTCCCAAGGCGCGCCGCGGCTCCATCTCGGTATCCATCTCGGTGTCGGTGTTTATCCCCAAGGCCGCCACGCCGTTCCAATGGTGCCCGCAGCTCGATTACGACGATGTCAAGCGTCGCCAAAAGCTGCTCATCACGAGCGTTCGCAACCGTGCGGTCCGCGTGCACTACCACGATGCCGAGACCTCGCTCGTTGAGGCCGCGCTGTCTCGCGCCGGCCGTGACATGACGCCTGTCATCATCGATGCCTGGCGTGCCGGTTCGCGTTTTGACGCCTGGGTGGAGCATTTCTCGCTCGATAACTGGAAAGAGGCGGCGGCCAAAAACGGCATCGACCTCAACGAGCTCGTGCACCTGCCCTATGGGCTGGACTGGCGTCTGCCCTGGGAGCACGTTAGCCCCGGTTGCTCGCGCGGCTTCCTCGAGCGCGAATACCGCCGCTCGCTGGAGGGCGTCACGACGCCCGACTGCACCCGCACGTCGTGCACCGGTTGCGGAATCTGCCCCACGCTCCATGCCAAGAACGTATTGGTGGGTGATCGCGCATGAGTGAGCGCCTGACCGACAACCCCACGCTCTTTAGGCTTCGCGTTCGCTATGGCAAGCGCGACCGCCTTAAGTACCTGGGTCATCTCGAAGTGATTCATACCATTGAGCGCATCGTGCGTCGCGCGGGGCTGCCCTATGCCGTGACGCAGGGCTTCTCTCCGCACATGCGCGTGGGCTTTTCGTCGGCGCTGCCGGTTGGCACGTCGTCGACTTGCGAGTGGTATGACCTGTTTATGACCGAGTTCGTCGCGCTCGACGAGGCGTTTGAGCGCCTGGCGGCGGCATCTCCGGCCGATCTGGCCCCCATCGAGGCGGCATACATCGACGTGCGCACACCGGCGCTGACGGCGCAGCTCACGCGTCTGTCCTATCGTATCGACCTGCATCTTGACCCTGAGGCACCGGCCTCCGCCGACGAGGTGCGTCGTGCTATCGATACGCTGCGCGCGGGCCACGGCATCGACTACGCGCGTGGTAAGAAGAGCAAACGCCTAGACCTTGACCACACGCTCGTGGGCTATGAGCTCACGGCAGGGGAGCGCCCGGACCATCTGGTGCTCACGCTCGACACCCATGCCGACAACGAGGGCTCCATGCGTCCGGAAATTTTGCTTTCTGCCGCTGATGTTTTGTTGCAGGGCTTGACCCCGGGCGTCGATGCACCTATCGTTTCCACCGGTATGCAAGACCTCGTGACCATCTGCTCCTACGATGTCGAGCGTCAGAATCAAGCATGCGAGGACGACGAGGGCCGACTCGTCAGCCCCATACCTGTGCGAACTTGTGGATTTGCTCCACATACTCGTTGACGGGGGTATTATCGCCTGCTACTATATTCGGCTGTTGCACTAACTGATGCATGAAGGGCAAGTAAACATGTACGCAATCGTTAACACGGGCGGCAAGCAGTACAAGGTCGCCACCGACGATGTCATCACCGTCGAGAAGATCGAGGGCAATGAGGGCGATAAGATCACCCTGCCGGTTATCTTCCTCAACGATGGTAAGAAGATCGTCACCGATCCCGACAAGCTGGCCAAGGCCAAGGTTACCGCTCAGATCGTTGAGCAGTTCAAGGGCGAGAAGCAGCTGGTCTTCAAGTTCCACAAGCGCAAGCGCTATCGTCGTCTGAAGGGTCACCGTCAGCAGCTCACCAAGCTGAAGATCGTGAAGGTTCAGGCTACCTCCCGCGCCAAGAAGGCTGTCAAGGCAGAGGCTGAGGCTGTTGCCGAGGCTCCCGTCGCCGAGTAGATTACACTCGTAACGAAAGAGTAGGTATACACAATGGCACACAAAAAAGGACTCGGTTCCTCCCGTAATGGCCGTGACTCCCGCGGTCAGCGCCTTGGCACGAAGCGCTATGCCGGCCAGACGGTAACCACGGGCACGATTCTCGTCCGTCAGCACGGCACGCACATCCACCCGGGTGAGAACGTTGGCCGTGGCAAGGACGACACGCTGTTCGCGCTGGTCGACGGTACCGTTGAGTTCCACAAGGGTATCAAGCACAGGGTCAGCGTACGCCCGCTCGCGAACGCGTAATTCACCCTTCATAGAGCACATATGTGGGAGGCACTTGAGTTTTAGGATTCAAGGGTCTCCCTCTTTTTTGTAGGAGGCGATTCTGTTGTCACAGTTCACCGATATCAGCCGAATTAACGTTTGCGGCGGCGACGGCGGAGCCGGATGCATGTCGTTTAGGCGCGAGGCATTTGTTCCCAAGGGCGGCCCCGATGGCGGCGACGGCGGTCGTGGCGGCAACGTCGTCATTCAGGCCGACGCTCAGCTGTCCTCGCTGATCGATTACCGCTTTAAGCATCACTTCCGTGCCGAGCGCGGAACGCATGGCCAGGGTGCCCGCCGCAACGGCAAAAGCGGTGAGGACCTGATTTTGAAAGTCCCCATGGGCACCGTAGTCCGCGAGCTCGATCCCGAGACGCAGACCCCGATGTTCGAGATTGCCGACCTGGTGCACGACGGCGAGCGCGTTGTCGTGGCGCCCGGTGGTGCTGGCGGTCTGGGCAACACTCACTTTGTGACGTCGGTGCGTCGCGCGCCCGCGTTTGCCCAGCTCGGCGAGCCGGCTGAGGAGCACTGGATCGAGCTCGAGATGAAGCTCATGGCCGATGCCGCGCTTGTGGGCTTTCCCTCGGTCGGCAAGTCCTCGCTCATCGCGCGTATGAGCGCTGCCCGTCCCAAGATTGCCGACTACCCGTTTACCACGCTTGTGCCCAATCTGGGCATGGTGCGTGCCGGCGAATATTCTTACGTCGTTGCCGACGTTCCCGGTCTCATCGAGGGCGCGAGCGAGGGTCGTGGCCTGGGCCATCAGTTCCTGCGCCACATTGAGCGCACGGCCTTGATCATGCATGTCGTTGACATGACGGGCGGGTTTGAGGATCGCGATCCGGTTGAGGACTATCGCATTATTAACCGTGAGCTTGAGCAGTATGGCGCTGAGCTTTCGGAGCGTCCGCAGATCGTCGTCGCCAACAAGTGCGATGCGCCGGGCACGGCCGACAAGATTGCCGACCTTAAGCGTGCGGCGCTCGACGACGGGCATATGTTCTTTGCCGTGTCCGCTGTGACGGGTGCCGGTCTCAACACGTTGATGCTTGCCGTGGGCGAGCAGGTGGCCAAGCTCCGCGCTGAGCTGGCGGTCTCTGATGAGCCGGTCGATTCGCGCGACGAGGAGTGGGAGCGTCGCCGCCTGCAGCGCGAGAAGCGGTTCCGTATTGTCCAAGAAGAGCCTCATGCCTTCCGCGTGGTCGGTCGCGCCATCGAGCGCTTGGTTATCCAGACCGACTGGGAAAATGAGGAGGCCGTCATCTATCTGCAGCATAAGTTTTCCCGCATGGGTGTTGACGATGCGCTCGAAAAGGCCGGTTGCCGCGCCGGCGACGAGGTTCGCATTTGTCAGCGCGCCTTTGACTTTGAGGGCGCCGAGGACTTCTCGGAGTTCGAGGACGAGCTTGAGGACGGTAGCGAGGACGTCGCCGTCGAGGTCGTTGATGTCGAGGATGTCGCGGACGATAGCTTGGAGGCTGTCGACGCGGTGGATGCCATTGACGGTACCGATGACGCTGTTGCTGCGGAAGACGTCGAGACCCCGGAGGGCGAGTAAGCCATGTCGCTGCGCGGTGGAATCGGTCTGCCCGAGCTTCCCATAGAGGACGGACAGGAGTTTAGGCTCGGCATTATGGGCGGCACCTTTGACCCGATTCATTACGGGCACTTGGTTACTGCCGAGCAGGCTCGCGAGTCACTCGACTTGGACGCCGTGCTTTTTATGCCGGCCGGCTCTCCTGCCTTTAAGCTCGACAAACCGGTGACGCCTGCTGAGGACCGTTATGCCATGACGGTCCTCGCGACCGCCGCGAACCCGGCCTTTTTGGCAAGCCGCTTCGAGATCGATCGTGCCGGTGTCACCTACACAGCCGATACGCTGCGTGCCCTTCGCGAGTTTTACCCGCCACAGGTGAAGCTTTACTTTATTACGGGTGCCGATGCGATTATCGATATTGTGACCTGGCACAATGCAGATGAGATTGCCGAACTGGCAACCTTTATTGCTGCGACGCGTCCCGGCTTTGACATCGATACGGCCCGGGCGCGAATCAAAGAGTCGGGCCTGCCGTTTGACGTGCGGTATATCCAGATCCCGGCGCTGGCGATTAGCTCGACCAACATTCGCAAGCGGGTTGCTCGCGGCATGAGCGTGCGCTATCTTACGAGCGAGTCCGTGCTCGGCTATATCCGTAAACGCGGCCTGTATGCCGATCTTGGGCAAGACGATTTTGATTGATGGGGGAGAACGTTGTCGGTAGAAGATCAGTTTGAGGACGACGAGCGCGCGCTCTTGACGCGCATCCACGAGTTGCTCGATGTGCGCATGAAGGATAAGCGTAAGCGCTACGTGCATTCGCTCGGGGTTGCCGAGACTGCGTTGCACCTAGCCGAGGTGTACGGTGTCAACCGCTTTGATGCCGCTGCCGCTGGCCTGATCCATGACTGGGATAAAGTGCTCTCCGACGACGAGCTGGTCACGCGCGCTCTGCATTACGGCATTAAGATTGCCGGCTCTCCGTCTGCCGCGACGCCGCTTTTGCATGGCCCGGTTGCCGCCTATGAGCTTCCGCAGCTTTTTCCCGAGCTGTCGCCGGCGGTCTTTCAGGCTGTCGACCGTCACACCGTGGGCGCTTGCGACATGACGCCGCTCGATATGGTGGTCTTTGTGGCCGATGCCATCGAACCCAATCGCCACGGTGATTATGCCCATGCGCTGCGCAAGATGGTGGGGAAGTCCTCGCTCGACGAGTTGTTCTTCTCCTGTTTTGCGCAGGGTCTGGTCTATGTGATCCAGACCGGGCGTTATCTTTATCCCACGGCTATTACGATTTACAACCATTACGCCCAGCTGCGCTAGTTCGGGCTGTCTAGAAAGAGGTATTCCATGGCCGACGAGACCATGACCGACGAGCAGATTCTTGAAGGTGTGGAGCACAAGAGCTTCGTTGCCACGTCCGATCGCACTGCCGCAACGCTTTCCGCGAGCGGTGTTGCCGCCGAGGATGTCGCCCGCGCCGCCGCGCAGGCCGCCTACGACAAGAAAGGCGAGGACGTGCAAGTGCTCGACCTGACCGAGCTTTCCGATGTGTGCGACTACTTTGTCCTCGCTACCGGCACCAATAACCGTCAGGTTGATTCCATCGTCGACGAGATTGAGGAGAAGGTCGCCGAGGCTTGCGGCGAGCACCCGTTTTCCATCGAGGGCCGCGAGCAGAAGACCTGGATGCTCATGGACTACGGTTCGGTTGTCGTCCACGTCTTCACTCCTGAGGCGCGCGAGTTCTACCGTCTCGAAAAGCTCTGGGGCGACGCCCCCCAGCTTTCCCTTGACCTCCTTTAGTAGTTCATTTGGGACGGGCTTTTTAGCTAACCTTTACCGTTCGCCGGGCAGCTGCATCATTCGCAGCTGCCCGGCTTTCTTTTTGTCTAAGGGACTAATCGTTGAAGCGGGATTGGCGCCCGAAGGATAGGGCGGTGTCGCCGAACTTGTCTCGGACGGCGTCGATGGCGACCGAGAGGTCGCGACGGTCGCTGGATTGGGCTCCGCGGTCGTCGATTTCGCAGAACAGGTCGGTCTGGATACCGCCCTGATGGTCGAAGTCGCTCATGCCGACGCCCGCCAGGCGCACATGCATCCCTTCCTGCCAGATGTTGTCGAGCAGTTCGAGCGCCACTGCCACGAAGATGTTCTCATCGTCGGTCGGATGGGGCAGCCGGCGCTGTGCCGAGCGACCGTTTCCATACGAATACTTGAGTTTGAGCGTCACCGTGGCGCCCGTTAGTCCCTGACGGCGCAGACGGCGTCCCACTGACTCTCCCAATAGCGCAATCGCCGCTTCGATGTCCCCACGCTCAGTTAAATCGTTCGCAAAGGTGCGTTCATTGCTGACCGACTTGACCTCGCGCTCTTCATCGAGGCTCGTGACTTCGGAGAGTTCGAGTCCCAGCGCACGCTGGCGCATGCGTTCGCCGTTGATGCCAAAAATACAGGCCAAGGTGGATTCCGGTGCACGTGACAGCTCGCCGAGCGTGTAGATGCGCATGCGGCGCAGCCGCTCCTCGGCCGATCTCCCGATGCCGCTCATGGCAGATACCGGCAGCGCAGCCAAAAAGCGCTGCTCGGTTCCGGGGCGCACGATGGTCAGCCCAAACGGCTTGTCCCGCTCGCTTGCGATCTTTGCGACCGTCTTGTTGCAGCCTACGCCAATTGAGCAGGTCACTCCCAGCGCTGCGACGCGGTCGCTTATGCGCCGCGCAACCAGCAGCGGGTCCTCGGGTGCAAAGCGACCCGGTGTGATATCGATAAAGGCTTCGTCGATGGATACGCGCTCAACGCGCGGGGTCTCGTCGGCGAGAATCGCCATGACCTGTGCGCTGACCTCGTGGTAGCGATCGAAATGCCCATGCGTCCAAATGGCCTGCGGACAGAGGCGCCGTGCCTCGGCCGAGGGCATGGCGGAGTGCACGCCAAAGCGACGCGCCTCGTATGAGCAGGTGGACACGACGCCGCGAGAATCGGCATCGCCACCCACGATGAGCGGCTTGCCGCGCCACTCGGGATGATCGAGCATCTCCACGCTCGCAAAAAACGCATCGAGATCCATGAGGCCCACCGCCGGCCCCGTCCAGGGCGGCGGCGTGACGCCCGCAGCATCCTCATAACCGTATGTATGTTCGCGTCTTTTCATGGCATGAGTATACCGCGCAGCTCATGTGGGGTGCGTGGATGTGCTTGCAAATCGCGAATTCTTGTCTAAGATATGGATTTGCCTTCGACTACACCGAAGAAGTTGGTCTCACGGACTTCACCTGCCCGCGTCGATGGCGTATTATGTTCAGCTGTTTGTTTGTAGTTGCAGCCTAAAGCTGCTTGGTTGGAGGAGTTTCCTTTGGCAGTCAAGATTCGCCTTGCTCGTCACGGCGCTAAGAAGCGTCCGTACTACCGTGTCGTCGTCGCCGATTCCCGCGCCCCGCGTGACGGTCGTATCATCGAGGAGGTTGGCCGCTACAACCCGATGACCGCCCCCAAGACCATCAACCTCGATCTCGAGAAGATCGCTGACTGGCAGTCCAAGGGCGCTCAGCTCACCGACGCTGTCGCTGCTCTGGTCAAGGCCGCCAACGAGGGCGAGAAGACCGAGACCGTCGTCAAGAAGTCCAAGAAGCAGCTCGCCAAAGAGGCCGAGGCCGCTAAGGCTGCCGCTGAGGCCGCTGAGGGCGCCGAGGAGTAAATCGTGCCTGAGGTTGACGCTGCACAGCTCGAGGGTGAGGCAATGCTCTCAGATCGCATCGCCGATCTCGTCGAATATCTCGTTGTTCAGATCGTCGACGACCCGGATTCCGTGAGCCTTGAGGTCATCGATGGTGACGATGCCTCTACGATTGAGGTTTCGGTCGCCGAGGATGACGTCGCTAAGGTCATCGGCCGTCGTGGCCGTACCATCAAGGCCATTCGCACGCTCGCCCGTGCACTGGCCGCTCGCCTCGACACTGCTGTCGAGGTAGAGGTTCTGGGCTAGGACCTTGAGGTCCCAGTACAAAAACATCGCCCGTGTTGTCAAGCCGCACGGAAGGAAGGGGGAGGTCCTCGCGCAGCCGCTGCGGGGGCTTCCTTCTGTATTAGAGCCGGGTATGCGCGTCGCCCTGACGCCGCCGGCGCTCAAGCGCGACCGCTTTTGCACGGTCGTGTCCGTCACCGATACGGGCGATGGCGATCTGGTCTCGTTTGAGGGCATTGACGACTTGACGGCCGCCGAGGGCATCACGGGATGCTACGTGCTGGCAAATCGTGACGATTTTGAGCTCGATTCGCTCGACGCTGCCTATACCGACCTGATGGGTCGCGAGGTGGTCGACGAGCGCTTCGGTTTGCTCGGCACGATCGTCGAGATCATGTCGACGCCCGCCAACGATGTTTGGGTTGTTGAGGGCGATCGGTACGGCGAGGTACTGATTCCCGTGATCGAGCAGGTCGTGCTCGATCTTCCCGACACAGGAACAATTTCCGTCCACGTTATGGACGGCCTGATCGATATGGACAAGTAGGGAGGACAACATGCTGATCGAGACCCTTTCGGTCTTTCCCGAGATGTTTGAGCCCGTCATGTCCACATCGATCTTGGGCCGCGCCCGCAAGGCCGGCCTTTTTGATTTTAAGGCGTATAACCTGCGCGACTGGACGCACGACCGCCATCGTACCGTCGATGACGAGCCGTACGGCGGCGGGCAGGGCATGCTCATGAAGGTCGAGCCTATTGCCGAGGCCATCGAGGCCATCAGCTCCGAGGGTCCCAAGCCCATCGTAGTGTTCTTCACCCCCTGTGGCGAACCCTTTACGCAGCATGTGGCCGAGCGCCTGCTCAAAAGCGAGCGTCTGCTGTTTGTATGCAGCCGCTACGAGGGCGTCGACGAGCGTGCGTATGCGTATGCCGATGAGCGTCTGTCGATCGGCGACTACGTGCTTACGGGTGGCGAACTTCCCGCTATGGTCGTTGCCGATGCCGTCGTACGCCTGATTCCCGGCGCCCTGGGCGACGAGATGAGCAATGTGGACGAGTCGTTCTCGACCGCCGAGGACGGAGGCCTGCTCGAGTACGCGCAGTACACCCGTCCCGCCGAGTTCAACGGCGAGGGCGTGCCGCCGGTGCTTGTGAGCGGCGATCATGCCAAGGTCGATGCCTGGCGTCGCAAGAACGCCATCGAGCGCACCTGCCGCTGGCGTCCCGATCTGATCGAGACGGCGCGCCTTACGCCCCAGGAGCGTGCGTACGCGCAGGAGATTTTGGACGCTTCGTATTCGCAGAGCGAGGAGTGAGAATGGTTCCATCGCAGCATTCCGCGTTGAGGGGCGCTTTTGAGTGGATCGCGGTCATCGCGATCGCATTGGTCGCCACCTTCTTGATTCGCTCGTTTGTGGTCGAGCCCTTTGTGGTGCCCACCGGGTCCATGGAGTCCACGATCGAGATTGGCGACCAGATCCTGGCGCAAAAGGTGAGCCTTGAGCTCGGCCAGCCCGTCAGCCAAGGCGATATCGTGGTGTTCCACAACCCCGATGGCACCTCCGAGCACGATGTTCTCGTCAAGCGTGTTATTGCCACGGCCGGCCAGACGGTCGACCTTCAGGACGGCAAGGTGGTCGTTGACGGCCAGGCGCTCGACGAGGGCTACACGACCGGCATGAGCTGGCCGCTTTCGGTTCAGGCTCCCGGCGCTCAGGTAAGCTATCCCTACACCGTTCCCGACGGGTGCGTGTGGGTGATGGGCGATAACCGCGAAAACTCTGCCGACTCACGCTACTTTGGTCCCGTCGATCGCTCTGATTTTATCGCCGTGGCGCTTGTGCGCTACTGGCCGCTCAACCGCATCGGCACTATCGACTAAAAACCGCTATAGTTCGACTAAAAACCGCTATAGTACAGTACCTAACCGTGTAATCGTTTCGACGAGGGGATATTAGAGGCATGAACGCTTCATCGCTTTCCTTCCAAGACATCATCCTGCGCCTCCAGCAGTACTGGGGCGAGCAGGGCTGCGTCATTATGCAGCCCTATGACTCCGAGGTCGGTGCCGGTACCTTCCACACCGCGACCACGCTGCGCTCGCTCGGTCCCGCCGAGTGGCGCACCTGCTACGCTCAGCCTTGCCGCCGTCCTGCCGACGGCCGCTACGGCGAGAACCCCAACCGCATGCAGCACTACTATCAGTTCCAGGTGCTCATCAAGCCCTCGCCGGTCAACGCCCAGGAGCTCTACCTGGGGTCTCTTGCCGCTATCGGTCTGGACCCCAACGACCATGACGTTCGTTTTGTCGAGGACGACTGGGAGAGCCCGACGCTGGGCGCCTGGGGCCTTGGCTGGGAGGTCTGGCTCAACGGCATGGAGGTCACGCAGTTTACGTACTTCCAGCAGGTGGGCGGCATCGAGGTCGACCCTGTGCCCGTCGAGATTACCTATGGTCTGGAGCGCATCGCCATGTACGCTCAGGGCGTCAACTCCGTCTACGACCTGGTGTGGAGCTATCTGCCCGATGGCACGCCGATGACCTATGGCGACGTGTTCCTGGAGAACGAGCGCGAGTTTAGCGCCTACAACTTTGAGGTCGCCAACGTCGAGATGATGCGTCAGAAGTTTGACGACTACGAGGCCGAGTGCCACTCCTGCCTTGAGCGCAAGCTGCCGCTGCCCGCTTACGACTGCGTCATGAAGTGCAGCCATGCCTTCAACCTGCTCGATGCTCGCGGTGCGCTGTCCGCGGTCGAGCGTGCTAACTACATCCTGCGCGTCCGCGCCGTCGCCAAGGCGTGCTGCGAGGCCTATATGGCCGAGGTCGCTGGAGTCAACGAGAATGCCGACCAGGAAGGCGAGGTGGCGTAAGCCATGGCAGACGCTAAGGATTTCCTGTTTGAGATCGGTACGGAGGAAATGCCCTCTGCACCGCTGAACAATGCCGTCAAGCAGCTTGGCACCATGATTGCCAAGGGTCTCGACGAGGCCGGCCTGGCCCACGGCGAGGTCCGCGTGATCTCGAGCCCGCGTCGTCTGGCTGCGCTCGTGGCCGACGTCGCCACCGCGACCGATGAGGTTCACGAGGTCAAGCGTGGTCCCGCGGCAAACATTGCCTTTGATGCCGACGGCAACGCCACCAAGGCCGCCCAGGGCTTCGCTCGCAAGTGCGGTGTGGCTGCCGAGGACCTGGTCCGTCGCGAGGACACTGACGGTCGCGAGTATGTGTTCGCCGAGAAGAACATTCCCTCCGCACCGGCTACGCCGATTCTGACCGCTCTGTGCGAGAAGACCATCGCCGGCCTGCAGTGGCCCAACTACCGCAGCCAGCGTTGGGGTCACGAGCATGCGACCTTTGTTCGTCCGGTCCGCTGGATCTGCTGCCTTTTGGGCGAGGATGTTGTGCCCGTGTCGTTTGCCGACGTGACGAGTGGCAACACCACGCGTGGTCATCGCGTACTTGGCCCTGGTGACCATGTGGTCGCCAGCCCCGCCGTCTACGAGCAGGTGCTCGAGGACGCCGGCGTGCTTTCTGCCGAGCGTCGTCGTGAAGCCATCCTTGCCGGTATCGCCGAGGTCGAGGCTGCGCGCCCCGGTTGCCATGTCGACACGCCCAAGAAGGTCTTCGAGGAGGTCATCAACCTCTGCGAGTGGCCGACGGTGCTTGTCGGTACCTTCGATGAGGAGTTCCTCAAGGTCCCGCACGAGATCATCTGCGAGTCCATGCTCACCAACCAGCGCTACTTCCCGATCTATGACGGCGAGGGCAAGCTCACGCGTGAGTTCGTGGTCGTCTCCAACAGCAAGCCCGAGAACGCCGAGCGCGTGATCGACGGCAACGAGCGCGTCGTGCGTGCCCGTCTGGACGATGCCAAGTTCTTCTACGAGGAGGACCTGAAGATTTCCCTCGACGAGTTCCGTGAGCGTCTGGCCAAGGTCGCCTTCCAGGAGAAGCTCGGTAGCGTGCTCGCCAAGTCCGAGCGTATTGAGCAGCTCGCGCTCGCCATCGCCCGCGAGGCCCATCTGGGCGCCCACCTTGCCGCCGATGCCGCTCGCGCCGCTCACCTGTGCAAGGCCGACCTTGTATCCAACGCCGTCGTTGAGTTCACGAGCCAGCAGGGCGTTATGGGCGGTTATTACGCTTCCGCGATGGGGGAGAACGACGAGGTCGCCCACGCCATTCGCGATCACTATCGTCCCCGCTTTGCCGGCGATGAGCTGCCCGAGGGCACCGCTGGCTGCATCGTGGCCTGTGCCGACAAGCTCGATACCATTGCGGGTATCTTTGCCATCGGCGAGCCCCCGACCGGCTCGTCCGACCCGTACGCGCTGCGTCGCGCCGCCATCGGCATCATCAACATCCTGCGCGACCGTCTGCCGATCGACCCCACGTCGCTCATCGACTTTGCGCTCGAGCTCTATAGCGAGCAGGGCATTGAGTTCGACGCCGCCGAGGTCGCCCAGCAGGTTCGTGACTTCTTCCACGGCCGTCTGGTGAGCATGGCCCGCGACGAGAAGATTCCGGCCGACACCGTTGCCGCCGTCTCCGCGGTGCACATCATTGCCCCGTCGCTCTTCTTCGCCCGCTGCGCCGCCCTCGATGAGGCCCGCAAGAACGACGCCGAGACCTTCGACAACCTGGCAACCGCCTACGCCCGCGCGGCGCACATCTCCAAGCCCGAGCTGGGCGCGGAGTACGATCGCGCCCTGATGGGCGAGGTCGAGCTTGCGCTTGCCGATGCCTCCGAGGCCGCTCAGACCGCCGTCGACGCCGCTCTCGCCGCCGAGGATTATCCTGCCGCGTTTGCCGCTCTGGCCGCCCTGCGCGCGCCCATCGACCGTTTCTTCGACGAGGTTATGGTCATGGACAAGGACGAGCAGCTCCGCGATAATCGCCTTAAGCTGCTCAACCGCTTCGAGGCCGTTTTCTCCGGCATCGCCAACATCGGTGAGCTTGCCCGCAAAAAGTAAGCCAGCCTGCGCGTAAGCGCAAAAGGAGCCCCGCATGGATTGCCCGGTCACCGCTCGTCCCACCGTTATCGTTATCTCCGACTCGCTCGGTGATACCGCTTGTGAGGTGGTGCTTGCGGCGTCCGGGCAATTTGATGAAGGGGCTTTTCGTCTCTTGCGCCTGCCCAAGGTGAACTCGGTGGAGCAGGTCAAGTCGTTTGTGGGTCCGCGCGTCGATGCGGACCATCGTGATATTGCCGTGTTCCACACCATTGTCGATCCGGCGCTTCGCGCCCGCGTACTCGATTACCTGGGCATGCTTCATATCCGTTCGGTCGACCTGATCGGTCCGACACTTGCCGTGCTGTCATCGCTCATCGGTGTGCCGCCCAAGGGCGTCGCGGGCGTGATTCACAGGACCGATGACCGCTATTTCCATCGCATCGAGGCCATGGAGTATTTCGTTGAGCACGATGATGGGCGCGGCTGCGACGACCTTTCGGGGGCAGATATCGTGCTGCTGGGCGTATCGCGCACGTCCAAGACGCCGCTGTCGATGTATTTGGCCTATCAGGGTTACAAGGTTGCCAATGTTCCGTTGGCCCATGGCATGGAGCCGCCGAAGTCGATTTACAAGGTCGACCCGATGCGGTTGTTTGGTCTGATTTCGACTGTCGATGTGATCTCTGAGATTCGCGATAGCCGCTTGGGCGATGACTATGCTCGCGCCGTCGCCGGCTCCTATGCCGAGCCCGAGAGCGTGCGCAGCGAGCTCGAGGAAGCCCGTGCCCTCATGAAGCGTCTGGGCTGCTTTGTGGTGCGTACCGATGGCAAAGCGATTGAGGAGAGCGCCTCCGAGATCATCGGTCATTTGATGGAAATCCAAGAAGCCCGTGCCCGCCGCGCCGCCCGCCGAGGTCAGCAAAGCTAACTCATTGGGGTAGCTAAAAATTCACCGGCCTTAAAATACTATCTAAAAATAATGCACGATATTGGTAAAGCGATTTAGCAAAGAACTTGCATTTGACCTGCAATTTTCTTGCAGTGGTATCTTCATAAGGTAACCACCTTTACCTACCGTTTACCGCCGCATTTATCACGTTTACCAAACCCCTCGCCCTCTACGCAAGCCCGCTCAACGTCCGCCGTATAGTTCCCTCACGGCCCGCATCCGGCGGGTCGATTCGTCACCACGGTCGTGCGCGAGAGCGCATGGAAGGGGAAGTATCGTGAGCGATTGCAAGAGGGTTTACCGTTTTGGAACCGACGCCCAGGGCACCTGTGTCACTGAGGGCGACAAGTCCATGAACTTTGTGCTTGGCGGCAAGGGCGCAAACCTTGCCGAGATGAGCCGCATCGGCCTGCCGGTTCCCGGTGGCTTTACCATTACCTGCCAGACCTGTGTCGAGTACTCCGGTGCCGGCAACCTCTGGCCCGAAGGCGCACTTGATGAGATCGTTGCCGCCGAGGCCGACCTCGAGGCTCGCTGCGGCAAGAAGCTCGGCGACGCCTCCGATCCGCTGCTCGTGTCGGTTCGCTCGGGCGCTCCGTTCTCCATGCCCGGCATGATGGACACGGTCCTCAACTTGGGCCTCAACGACGATTCTGTCCAGGGTCTCATCGCCCAGACGCAAAACCCGCGTTTTGCCTGGGATAGCTACCGCCGCTTTATCCAGATGTTCTCCAACGTCGTTATGGGTGTTGACGCCGACCTGTTCGAGAACGCCCTGACTCAGGCCCGCTTGGTCGCCGGCGTTCGTGTCGATTCCGAGCTTTCGGCCGAAGACCTGCAGGAGCTCGTCGAGACCTTTAAGAGCATCTTCTCCGACAACGTCGAGGCCGCCCTGTATCCCGAGCTCGAGGTCCCTGATGGCAAGCCCGTCTTCCCGCACGATCCGGAGCTCCAGCTGCGCCTTGCCATCCAGGCCGTCTTTGGCAGCTGGATGAACGAGCGCGCCTGCATCTACCGCAAGCAGCATGGCATTTCTGACGAGCTCGGCACCGCCGTCAACGTGCAGGCTATGGCCTTTGGCAACAAGGGGGAGACCTCTGCGACCGGCGTCGCTTTTACGCGCAACCCGGCCGACGGCACCAAGGAGTTCTATGGTGACTTTTTGGTTAATGCCCAGGGCGAGGATGTCGTCGCCGGCATCCGCAACACCGAGCCCATCGCCGACCTCAAAGCCACTCCGGGCCTCGAGTCTGCAGGTGAGGAACTCGAGCGCGTGTTCCTGACACTCGAGGATCATTACCGCGATATGTGCGATATCGAGTTCACCATCGAGCAGGGTAAGCTCTGGATGCTCCAGACCCGCGTGGGCAAGCGCACTGCTACCGCCGCCCTGCGCATCGCCATCGAAATGGTCGAGGAGGGTCTGATCACCCGCGAGGAGGCCGTGAGCCGCATCGATCCCGCGCAGCTCGACCAGCTCCTGCATCCGCAGTTCGATGCCTCCAAGAAGTACGAGGCTCTGGCTTGCGGCCTCAACGCCAGCCCTGGTGCCGCCGTGGGCGAGATCGTGTTTTCGAGCGACGATGCCGTCGCGCGCGCCAACGAGGGCCACATGGTCATTCTGGTTCGCTGGGAGACGAACCCCGACGACCTGAAGGGCATGGTTGCTGCCGAGGGTATCTTGACGAGCCATGGTGGCAAGACGAGCCATGCCGCCGTTATCGCTCGCGGTATGGGCACGCCCTGCGTCTGCGGCGTCGAGCGCTTCCATATCGACGCCGCCGAGAAGGTCGTGCGCATCGAGGGCAGCGACCGCGTGCTGCATGAGGGCGATGTCATCTCCATCGACGGCACCCAGGGTATCGTCGTCGACGGCGCTGCCGATCTGGTTTCGGCCGAGCTCACCGGCGACCTGGACACCATCCTGTCCTGGGCCGACGAGATCCGTCTGGACGAGACCTGTGGCCACGCCAACCATGTGCGCGTCAACGCCGACAATCCCGAGGACGCAGAGCTCGCGCTCGAGTTTGGCGCCGAGGCCATCGGCCTGTGCCGCACCGAGCACATGTTTCTGGGCGATCGCAAGAACATCATCCAGAGCTTCATCCTGTCCGACGATGAGGCCGTGAAGCAGCAGGCCCTCGCCGACCTGCTCAAGGTTCAGACCGAGGACTTCCTGGCGATGTTCAAGACCATGTCCGGTCGCGATGTGGTCGTTCGCCTGCTCGATCCGCCGCTGCACGAGTTCCTGGATAATCCGCGTGAGCTCGAGGTCGCCATCACCAAGAAGGAAGCCGCTGGCGCCAGCGAGGAAGAGCTTGCCGCCCTGCGTGCCCGCCTGCGCCGTATCGACGGCATAGTCGAGTCGAACCCCATGCTCGGCCTGCGCGGTGTGCGCCTGTCCGTCGTCTTTAGCGATCTGCCGCTCATGCAGGTTCGCGCCGTGGCCACGGCTGCTGCTCGACTTATCAAGGAGGGCGTCGACCCGCGCCCCGAGATCATGGTTCCGCTCGTTTCCATTACGGCCGAGCACGTTCAGACTCGCGAAGTCATCGAGCGCGTGATCGCCGAGGTTTCCGCCGAGGAGGGCGTCGAGCTCAATATTCCCGTGGGCACGATGCTCGAGCTGCCGCGTGCCTGCATGGTTGCCGACGAGATCGCGCAGCACGCCGACTTCTTCTGCTTTGGCACCAACGACCTTACTCAGACGACCTTCGGCTTCTCTCGTGACGATGCCGAGGCCAAGTTCATCCCTCTGTACATGCACAAGAAGATCCTGAAGGACAACCCCTTCGAGACCATCGACTCGGCGGTACTCGAGCTGGTGCGCATGGCCGTCGAGAAGGGTCGTGCTACCAACCCCGATATGCACTTTGGCGTGTGCGGCGAGCACGGCGGCGACCCCAAGTCCATCAAGGGCCTGTTTAACGTGGCCGATGTGGACTACGTGTCCTGCTCGCCCTATCGCGTACCCCTCGCGCGCCTGGCTGCCGCCCAGGCCAAGCTCGAGGCTAAGCGTTCCGCTTAACCGAGTCGCGTTCCATTTGCGCCTTTTTCGCCCCCCTTCGCGCCGTCGCGACCCCTGTGGACGCGGCGGCGTTTTACGTTGATTCAATACATTGTCAACTGACGGGAGGACTGCGATGAAAAACCTCACCAGGTATTTGCAACGAGCGCGTCGGGGAGCACATATGACCCTGTGCTGGGTGGTCGTTGCGGTCACGGCGCTTTGCGGGATGCCGACAGCCGGTTTCGCCCTTCAGGATGATTCGCGCGACGAGCTCTATGGCGATGTGGTCAACCCGCTCACCATTACAGTCAACGATCGCGACTGCACGTTTGTAGATATCGATGACGGCAAGCTCGAGGGCCGTACCTCGATGTACGACAACGTCTCGTTCTACACGGCCGCCGTCAAAAAGGTGCTGCCCAACTGGGCATCGCTAGCCTATAACATCCTTGGCTATGGTGGAGGCGACGACTCCGGGGACTTTTTGTATTGGGACCACGCCGGCAAGGGCTTTGAGAAGGATTTCGGTAAGGGTCACTACATCTATCTCTATGATGCGCTTTCGGGCGGCAACGGTGAGCATTCCGATGGTGCCGACAAATCGAAGTAGAGTGGTCTGACATCTGCAAAAAGCCTCAATGCGGTCTACGAGCGCTTGACCGACGATATCGCCGGCTGTATCGGTCACAAGCTGGAGGGCTCCGATTTCCGTAAATACGTGCCGCTCGACGGACTGTCGAAAGACACGACTGAGCAGGACGTCATCTATGCCACCATCGCGTGCGTGGACAAGCTCGGCGGCACCTACCAGTACGATTTCAATGGCTTTGGCATCGCGTTCTATAACTTTAGAGTTCAGCAGCTCAACAGCGTGAACAAGCTTAACTGTGCGCCCGAGGACGCGCCGGGCTATTCCTTTGTCGATTCTTAGACTGAGCAGGAGCTCGTTACCTCGGCACTTAACGTCGGCTATGAGGACGCCTCGCAGAGCATCACGCTCGCCCGTGGTACCGAGGAGACGGTCGGCACGAGCACTTCTGAATCCGCATCGTATTCCAAAGGCGGCTCGTGGGGCGCATCGGTGAGCCTCAAGGAGTCGCTGGGCGTGCCCGCAACAGCGAGCGAGGAGATCGAGACGTCGTTTTCGGCCGAAACCACGATGTCCCAGTTGTGGGAGGCGAGCAAGACCGAGGAACAGTCGATCACCACAACGGACAATCAGTCGGTTACCGTCAATATGACGATCCCTGCGCACACGCAGGTCAATAGCAAGCAGACGAGTTCTACCACGACGCTGTCCGAGGACTATGACCAGCCGGTGGGCGTGACGTTCGACGTGATCATCTTTAACATGAACGGCGAGTGCTACGACGATAACGCCGCCGTGCAGGAGTTCCATACCGCCGGTTATGATCAGCGCTCGTTCTACACCACCTTTGGCGATCAGTCGACCGATGCCGTGCAGAACCTGTTCCTGCGCTCAATCGCCCATCGTGGCGACGACGGGTACGATACCACCGCCGGAAACGTGACGAGCTGGTCGTATCGCACCAACAACCACATGGTGCGCGCCATCGATTGGAATTCGGTCCTGGCCGATCGCGAGGTGCCCTCGCGCAACGGCGGCGCCCCGCGCACGTGCAACGTGCTCAATGACATGGCCGCGACCTATCCCATGTCCATTACGGGTTCCAATCTGTCGTTTGAGTCGGTGACGGTCGATACGCAGTTGGGCACACCGCAGCCTATTAAGCCCATCTCCAAGATTCTCGTGTCGCTGCAGACCGATAAGACCCGAAGGCTTACGGTTGGAGACGAAGACCCCATCTCTTCCTATCGCGTGCGCGCAAGGGACGAGGACGATGTTGACTACTACGGCTTTGTGAAGTCGTCGGGCGACTGGCGCGTGGTCGATAAAAAGGGCAAGGAATGCAAGTCTGACGTCATCGAGATCCAGACCGACCCTGTCACCCATGAACAAGTCGTGGTGGGTAAAAAGGCCGGCACCGCCTACGTAAAGTACTTTATCCCCGAGGACACCTATGTGGACGTGAACGGGCATGTCTCGACCAATGACGAGATCGACGCCGCGGCCTACAAATATAAGATTAGTGACGTGGCGCCCGAGCCGTTTAACGGCAGCATCAAACTCGAGGGCTCGGCACAGACCGTCGTCGGCGTCGAGGAAAATCTCAACGGCATCGAAGGCCTGACGGCTACGGTATATGACACGACGGGCAAGGAGGTCGATAGGGTCTGCAGCTGGGAGGCCCAGGAGCTCGAGAGCAAGGGCATTTCGGTCGCGACAGACGGCACGATGACCATCTCGCAGCCGGGCACCTTCCATGTTCGCGCCTTTATTGACGGCGTGTATTCCGATTGGGCCGAAGTTGTCGCCGACCCCGCGCCCGTTGACCCGATGACGACCGTCGTGGAGACACCGGCGAGCGTTACGGCTGCCGCATCCGCAGGGGATTCTTCGACAACGACGGATAGCACGGCTCCTGCCCAGGGAGAGCAGGCCGCTTCCGATGCGAACGCGGCCGAGTCTGCTCCGGCGAGCGACGATGCCGCTGCATTGACTGACGACACCGCGCCCGCTGCCGCGAAGGATGCCTCGCCGATTCCTACAGGCCTCGTTACCGTTTTGACCGATATCTGCCGCTACGGCATCGATCACGGCCTCATCAGCGCATCAAACAAGGAAGAGATGACCAAGCAGGACTTCGACATCTTGGGCATCCTGTACCTGATGGCGGACAGCCAGAACCTGGTGCCCCAAGACGCCGAAGATGCGATGAGTCAATGGGTCCATGACAACTATAATGACGACGAGCTTGCCACCTGGAAGCAGCATGCGCTTTCGGTGCTGCTCGAATACGGCTATATCGCGCCCGGAACGACCGTGACGACGCCGACGACTGATGCTGCGGACGGCGCATAAGTGCAGAAAGAGTGCGTGTTTTTGTCTTTTTGCGCACGGGCAAAATAGTTCTTGCAGCCAAGGTCGTGGCGTGTATACTCGAATACGTTTGTTCAACTACGTGCCGGCCAAGGTGGTACGGCACCTCTAGAAGAGTAAGGAATTGCACATGGATTACATCCGCGCAATCGAGCGTCAGCAGATCCGCGAGGACATCCCGCAGGTCCGCGTTGCCGACAACGTCAAGGTTCACTACCGCATTAAGGAAGGCGACCGCGAGCGCATCCAGGTTTTCCAGGGTGACGTCATCCGCATGGCCGGCGCCGGTGCCCGTGAGACCTTCACCGTCCGCAAGATTTCCTTCGGTGTCGGTGTTGAGCGTACCTTCCCGCTTCACAGCCCCAAGATCGCCAAGCTCGAGGTCGTCCGTCATGGTCGCGTCCGTCGCGCCAAGCTGTACTACCTCCGCGACAAGGTGGGCAAGGCTGCTCGCATCCCCGAGAAGCGCTAAGAAGATCGCAGCGTCTGTCCACTCGTTTGGACAAAAGGGTCACCTTCGGGTGGCCCTTCTTTTTATTTGATTTGCATACAAGGAGGCCCCGATATGGCCAACATGACGAGCTCGGTTTCGGCATCGCAGGTTGCCGGCGAACTGGCGAGCGCCACGTTCGAGGAGATTCCCGCCCTCGTGGAGCATTATCGCGAGGATCCGCGCCAGCAGGTGATCAAGGCTTGCGAACGTGCCCTTAAGCGCCATGCCAAGGAACTTTCCGAACGCGAGCGCGTCAACGGCATGTACGAGCTTATGCATGAGCTCGGCGGTGATGGCGTGGTCGTGGGCGTCGACGAGGTGGGCCGTGGCTCGGTAGCGGGTCCCTTGACCGTGTGTGCCGTGTGTCTTCCGATGGAGCCGCGCATCTGGGGCATCAATGATTCCAAAAAGCTCACGCCGGCGCGCCGCGAGCTGCTCTCGGTGAAGATTGCCGAGGTGGCGACTGCTATCGGCTTTTGCCATATCGCTCCTGCGGATATCGATGAGATGGGCATGGCCCGCGCCATTCGAGCCGCTGTCGCGGGTGCGGTGTCCGATACGGGGCTTGAGCCCGATTGCGTGCTTATGGACGGCAACCCCCTGGGCGCCGTGCCCCATGAGCGCGACGTGGTCAAGGGCGATGCCAAGATCGCCTGTATCGCCGCGGCATCCATCATGGCAAAGGTCACGCGTGACGAGATGATGGTCGAGTACGATGCCGAGTATCCCGAGTACCATTTGGCCGAATCGAAAGGCTATGCGAGCCCCGAACACATTGAGGCCATTCGCAAACATGGTCTTTCTCCGCTGCACCGTGTGAGCTTTTGCGGAAACTTTCTGCAGACTGAGCGCCTTTTTTAGGCCAATTGTGGAGACTGGGACCTTAAGGGTTCTATAAACCTGCTGGTAGGGGCCGCGTGCAACGCTATTGTTGCGCGCGGCCCCTCATTTGTCGGCATTTGGTTGGTTTTCGGTTTGCTTCCGGTACTTACCCGCATGAAACCTGCCCTCATTATCGAGGCAATGCAGGGAGTGGGAAAGGAGACCCCATGTGTGCCGCAGGCAAAATGAGCAAGACGCAGCAGCTCAAGGAGCGTTGGGAAGAAGGGGAGCTCGATTGTGGGTCGATCACGCCTGAGTTTATCAAGTGGCTCAGTCCTCGCGAGCTCGGTATGCTGGGCGAGCTTATCGCTATCGATTACTTTAACGAGCGCGGCTATGCATTGCTGGAACAAGGCTATCGATGCTCGGAGGGCGAGGCCGACCTGGTGCTGCTCGACGAGCTTGATGATGTGGTGGTGATGGCCGAGGTCAAGACCAGGCGTGTTGCGCTGGATTGTGACACGCGGGTGTTTCCTGAGGAGGCGGTGAATGCCCAAAAGCAGCGGCGCTACCGTCGCATCGCGAGCTGCTACCTCATGGAGCATTATCCGCTCAAGGCGATCCGCTTCGATGCCGTGGGCGTCACCATTCGCGGCGGGCATATCGCCGAGATCGAGCACCAGTACAACGCGTTCGATTGGCAGGTGTCGTGATGGCGTTCGAGACCTTTGCCGTCCACGCTGCCTGCATCCGCGGCGTCGAGGCGATTCCCGTCACGGTCGAGGTTTCGCTTGCGGGCGGCATCCCGGGCATCCAGATGCTCGGCATCCCGAGTATGGAGGTCATGGAGTCGCGTGGGCGCATTCGCTGCGCGATGCGCTCTGCCGGATTCGAGATACCGCGCTCGGGCATTACGGTCAATCTGGCGCCGGGTGATATCCGAAAGACCGGTAGCGGCTTTGACCTGCCGATAGCCATTGCGGTGCTTGCGGCCGATGGGCAGATTCCCCGCGACAATCTCGACCGCTGCCTCATTGCCGGCGAGCTCGGCTTGGATGGCACGGTGTTTCCCGTCAAGGGCGAGGTGGCGTTCCAGCTGCTGGCTCGCGACATGGGGCTTTCTTTTATCGCCGGCAGGTCCGACCAGCATGTTCCGCTTGCGGGGGTCGATTGCGGTTTTATCGATCATCTGTCGCAGCTTGCCCACGGTATGGGCGAGGCAGCTCGGCACTATCTGGATTCTGAAGTGCTCGAGGCCACCTTTGAGCCCGAGCTCGATTATGCCGACGTGTTGGGGCAGGAGGTCGCCAAGCGCGGCATAGCGCTTGCGGCGGCAGGGGAGCTGGGCTTGCTTATGATCGGGTCTCCGGGATCGGGCAAGACCATGCTTGCGCGCCGCATGACGGGTATCTTGCCCGAGCTTTCCGTCGAGGATCAGCAAGAGGCGCTGTGTATCCATTCGGTCTTGGGTGAGAATATCGATGGCCTGCTTGCGGGGCATCGGCCGTTTCGAAGTCCCCATCACAGCATTTCGACAGCGGGCCTTATTGGCGGGGGGCGCCCGGTGCATCCGGGCGAGATCAGCCTTGCCCATGGCGGCGTGCTCTTTTTGGACGAGCTTGCCGAGTTTCCCACCGGTGTGTTGCAGACGCTTCGTCAGCCAATCGAGCGCGGCTATGTCAGGATCGTGCGCGTCGATGGCGCCTTTACGTTTCCCTCGCGCTTTCAGCTGCTTGCGGCGAGCAATCCCTGTCCCTGCGGCTTTTTGGGCGATCGCGAGGTCCCGTGTCGCTGTTCGGCATCGATGGTCGAGCGCTACCGGTCCAAGCTGCGCGGTCCCTTGGCCGACCGTATCGACCTGATGCTCGATGTGACCCGCCCCGATCCGCAGGTGATTATCGAGGGCGCCGAGGGCATGTCGTCGGCCGAGCTGCGCGACTACGTTGTCCGCGGTCGGGCTTTTCGTGCCTGGCGCGAGTCCCGTATGGATGATGCGGATGCCGAGGCCGAGCACGATGAGTCACGGTCCATTGACGGCGTCGTGTCGACCTTTGCACTTGACGAGGCCGCCGAGAAATGCGTACTTGGCCTGTCGAAACGCACTCATCTCACGGGGCGCGGCATCGTGCGCCTGGTTCGCATCGCGCGCACGATTGCCGATGTCGCAGAAAGCGAGCGGGTGACGCAAGACCACGTGCTCGAGGCGGCGATGTACCAGGGAAGGAGGGATCAGTGATGGGTGAGGAGACTTTTGAGCTGCATCCCGGTGATGCGTTGTATCCAGATACCGTTTTGGAGCTCTCTGATGTACCCCAGACGCTGTTCGTGCGTGGCGACCCGGAGGTGCTTTCGACGCCGGCGCTCTCCATCATCGGCGCTCGCAAGGCCTCGCCGTACGGCCTGGCCGTGGCAGAACTGGCCGCGAAAGTTGCGGTCGAGGCGGGGGTGACGGTGGTCTCGGGCGGTGCGGTCGGCTGCGACCAGGCCTCGGGTTGGGCCGCGGTCAACGCCGGGGGCAGGCATGTCGTGGTACTGGGGACCGGCGCCGACGTGGTCTACCCGCGCTCGAGTGCGGGGCTCATCGCGCGCACGATCGATACGGGCGGCGCGGTCGTGTCGATCTCGCCGTGGGGCATGGGGCCGCGCAAGTTTGCCTTCCCGCGCCGCAACCGCGTGATCGCCGCGCTGTCGCAGGCGCTCTTTGTATCGGAGGCCGGCATGCCATCCGGAACGTTTTCTACAGCCGAGGCCGCCATGGACTTGGGACGCGAGCTGCTTGTCGTGCCGGGCTCCATTTTGTCTCCCGAGTCGCGCGGGACCAACTACCTCATTGCCAACGGGGCCTGCTGCATTATTGACGAGGAGTCCATCGAGATGGCCATCTCTCGAATCTACGGTACCCTGCGCTATTCGCGTCCCGATGCGCCCGGCATCGCCGACCTGGACCCCACGCAGCAGACCGTGATGCATGCGCTCATCGCCTCGCCGCTCAAGGTCGAAGACATCGCCACACTCGTCTCCCTCGATGCCGTCGGTGTGCTCAAGCTCCTGGGCTCGCTCGAACTCGAGGGCCTCATCGAGCGCATGATGGATGGAAGGTATGCGCCCTCCAAGTTTGCCCTTCACGCCCAGACGCCCTTCGGTCACAATGGAAAACGTGTCAATTAGAAAGGTGTTTGCAGATGCTGTTTGATCAGGTGACGGTTATCGGTGGCGGTCTGGCGGGATCGGAATGCGCGATTCAGCTGGCAGATCGCGGGTTCGCCGTAAAGCTGTGCGAGATGCGCCCGCAGGTGAGCTCTCCTGCCCACCATACCGATCACTTGGCGGAACTCGTCTGCTCCAATTCGTTTAAGTCGACCCGTCCCGATTCCGCCGCCGGCCTGCTGAAGGCCGAGCTCGAGCGCATGGGTTCGGTGCTGCTCGATTGCGCTCATCGCGCGGCCGTTCCCGCTGGCGGCGCCCTGGCGGTCGACCGCGTCAAGTTTTCCGAGCTCGTCGAGGCCGAGGTTGCCGCCCGCCCCAATATCGAGGTCGTCCACGGTGAGGTCACCCAGATCCCCGAGGGCCATGTGGTTATCGCCGCGGGCCCCTTGTGCTCGCCGGCATTGAGCGAGGAGGTCATGAAGCTCGTCGGCGGTGACGCCCTGGCGTTCTTTGACGCGGCCGCACCGATCGTCGATGCCTCGACGCTCGATATGGACGTTCTGTTCTCGCAGTCGCGCTACGAGGAACAGGGGAGCGGCGACTATCTGAATGCCCCGCTCAACAAGGAAGAGTACGAGGCCTTTATCGAGGCGCTCACCACGGCCGATCGCGTGGTGCTCAAGGATTTTGAGGGCGGGGACCTGTTCCAAGCCTGCCAGCCTGCCGAGGAGGTTGCGCGCACGGGCAAGGATGCCATCCGCTTTGGTGCCATGAAGCCCGTCGGGCTCACCGACCCGCGCACCGGTCGCCGTCCCTGGGCGGCGATTCAGCTGCGCGCCGAGAACAAGGAGAAGACCGCCTATAACCTGGTTGGCTTCCAGACCAACCTGACCTTCGGCGAACAGAAGCGCGTCTTCCATATGGTTCCCGGCCTGGAGAACGCTGAGTTCTTCCGCTACGGCGTCATGCACCGTAACACCTTTGTCGATGCGCCGCACGTGCTCGATGGCACCTTTGCCGTGCCCGGCACGAGCGTGCGTCTTGCCGGCCAGATTACCGGTACCGAGGGGTACATGGAGGCCGTGGCGACGGGTCTGCTCGCCGCGCTCAATACCTATGCCGAGGCTATCGGTGTCGTGGGCGTCGAGCTGCCGCGTGTGGGCGCCCTGGGCGCACTCGTGGGCTATGCGACCGATCCGGCTACGGTGGGCTACCAGCCCATGCACGTTAACTTTGGCCTCGTACCGCCGCTCGAGGACGGCAAGCGTCGCAGCAAGCGCGATCGCTACCAGGCCTACGCGGATCGCGCCCTCAAGGCCTTGGATGCCTATCTGGAAACGCGCTCCGATCTGTTTGGAGGCGAGAGGTCATAGCTTTTGACCTGTACGATGCCGTTGACTCGTTCATTGCCTACATTGCACGTGTCGAAGGGCTCGCCCCCAATACGGTAACCGCCTACGCCTCGCGACTCGAGCGCTTCGCCGCGTGGTGCGAACGCGAGGACGTCGACGCACGCGCCGCCGACGTACGGACCGTTCGTTCCTATTTGGCCGAGCTGTCGCGTGGCCAGGTGGCGGCTCGGACCCTTGCGGCGCATCTGTCTGCCATTCGCTCGCTCTATCGGTGGATGGCTGCCGAGGGAATCGTTGAGGGCGATGCGGTCTCGGCGATATCCTCGCCCAAACTGCCGCGCGATCTTCCCAGTGTGCTGACGACCCGGCAAGTCGAGTCGTTGCTCAAGGCCCCCGACATCTCGACGCCTGCGGGGCTGCGCGATGCGGCGATGCTCGAGCTGCTCTATGCCTCCGGCGCGCGAATCTCCGAGCTCGCGGCGCTCAACGTGGAGTCCATTGCTTGGTCCGAGCGAACGTTGCGACTTTGGGGCAAGGGGAGCAAGGAGCGTATCGTGCCCCTCTATCGGCGCGCTCTCGAGGCGACTCGCCGCTATATCGAGGAGGGGAGGCCACATCTCCTTGTGCAGGCAAAGCGTGTCGATAGTGCGAACGGCGTGCATCCGCTGTTTATCTCGGCGCGCGGAAACCGCATGAGTGCCGCCATGCTGAGGAGGCGGTTCCACATGCTTGCGGCACTTGCCGGCATTCCTGCCGACATCGCCCCGCATGCGATGCGCCACACCTTTGCGACCGACCTGCTCGAGGGCGGCGCGGATCTGCGCTCGGTTCAGGAGCTGCTGGGGCATGCGAGCTTGTCCACGACGCAGATCTATACGCACCTCACGCCCGACCGACTCAAGCGCGCCGTGAGTCAGGCACACCCCCGCGGCGAGTAGGAGAAGGGCCTCCCGCGCGCACCGAGGTGTGTGGTTTTGATTGCGGGTTGGCAGGAAGAGGCAATCCTGCTATCATTCATCGGGTTGCTTCACGGCAACAGGTTTTTATCACGCACGCGCGGCTACTTCATACCGTGGTGCCCGGGCTTTGGTAGCACATGTCCGGGTTGGTTTTGGAGGATGACCCCGCGCGGAGGCAAACCACAGGAGGTTTAATATGGCTACCAAGATTAATATCCGCACCCTGCTCGAGGCCGGCTGCCACTTCGGTCACCAGACCCGTCGCTGGAACCCCAAGATGAAGCCGTACATCTTCGGTGAGCGCAACGGCATCTACATCCTCGACCTCAAGCAGACCATCCTTGACGCCGATCAGGCCTACACCTTCGTCAAGAACGTCGCCAAGGGCGGCAACGTGCTGTTCGTCGGCACCAAGAAGCAGGCTCAGGAGGCCGTTAAGAACGCCGCTGAGCGCGCCAACATGCCTTACATCAACCAGCGTTGGCTCGGCGGCATGCTGACCAACTTCGTCACCATCCGCTCCCGCATCAACCGCATGGAGGAGCTCGAGGCCATGGTCGAGGACGGTCGCATGGCAGTGCTGCCCAAGAAGGAGCAGGCAGTGCTCGGCAAGGAGCTCGCTAAGCTCCAGACCAACCTCGGTGGCGCCCGCGACATGAAGGGTCTGCCCCAGGCTCTCTTCGTCATCGACACCAAGCGCGAGGAGAACGCCATCAAGGAGGCCCAGCGCCTGAACATCCCCGTCGTCGCCCTGATCGACACCAACTCCGATCCCGACGAGGTCGAGTACGGCATCCCCTGCAACGATGACGCCATCTCCGCTGTCACCCTTATGTGCGAGCTCATGGCCGACGCCTGCCTCGCTGGCTCCGGCAAGGAGCAGGTCTCCGAGGCCGAGATGGCCGCCGAGCCCAAGGCCGAGTAAATCAGTCCTATTTAAGTCTTTTTCATCTCTTTGAAAGGAACCACAATGGCCCAGATTACTGCCGCTATGGTCAAGCAGCTCCGCGAGATGACCGACTCCCCGATGATGGAGTGCAAGAAGGCTCTCGTCGAGGCTGACGGCGACATGGACGCCGCTGTCGACGTTCTGCGCAAGAACGGCCTCGCCAAGGCTGCCAAGAAGGCTGGCCGTGAGACCAACGAGGGCGCTGTCGCCGCGTTCGTCTCCGAGGATGGCAAGACCGGCGCTCTGCTCGAGCTCTCCTGCGAGACCGACTTCGTCGGCTCCAACGCCAAGTTCACCGGCTTTGCTTCCAAGGTCGCTGAGGTTGTCGCCACCACCGAGCCGGCTGACGTCGACGCTCTGCTCGAGAAGCCGATGGGCGAGGAGACCGTTTCCTCCGAGCTTACCGAGATGATTCACATCATGGGCGAGAATATGAAGATTTCTCGTTTCGCCGCCCGCAAGGTCGAGAACGGCGCTCTCGCTTCTTACATCCACATGGGTGGTAAGATCGGCGTCCTCGTCGAGTTCGCTTTCGAGAAGGCCGAGACCGCTCAGGCAGAGTCCTTCAAGACCTTTGCTCACGACGTCGCCCTTCAGGTTGCCGCCGTCGCCCCGATCTGCGCTACCCGCGATCAGGTTCCGGCCGAGACCGTCGAGCACGAGAAGCAGATCTACATGGCTCAGGCTGCCGAGTCCGGCAAGCCCGAGGCTATCCAGGAGAAGATGGCTGTTGGCCGTCTGGAGAAGTTCTACAAGCAGTCCGTGCTCACCGAGCAGGAGTTCATCAAGGACAGCTCCCTCACCATCAAGAAGTACGCTGAGCAGGTCTCCAAGGAGCTCGGTGACACCATTACCGTCGTTGCGTTCGACCGTCTGGTCCGTGGCGAGTAAATAAGCTCTTGTAGCTGGTAATGAGCAGGCTGTGGGTTTTACTCACAGCCTGCTTTTTCATGGCTCTTATCAGAGCCTTTGCTATCATATTGAGAGTCTAATTAAAGGAGGATCGCTTTGTCCGACATCCGATATAAACGCGTGCTTCTTAAGCTTTCCGGCGAAGCACTGATGGGCGACGGTCAATATGGCATCGACCCTAAGGTTACCGACCATCTTGCCAAGCAGGTCAAGGAGCTGCTCGCCGTTGGCCATGAGGTCGGCGTCGTTGTCGGCGGCGGCAACATTTTCCGTGGCATGGCCGGCGCTGCCGGTGGCATGGATCGCGCCCAGGCCGACTACATGGGCATGCTTGCAACCGTAATGAATGCGCTCGCCCTGCAGGATGCCTTCGAGCATAACGATGTTCCCTGCCGCGTGATGAGCGCTATCCAGATGAACGAGATCTGCGAGCCCTATATTCGCCGTCGCGCCATCAACCACCTTTCCAAGGGCAATGTCGTTATTTTTGCCGCCGGTTCGGGCAATCCGTACTTTACGACTGACACCGCCGCGGCTCTTCGTGCCTGCGAGATCGGTGCCGAGATTCTGATTAAGGCCACCAAGGTTGACGGCATCTACGACAAGGATCCCGTCAAGTGTGCCGATGCCGTCCGTTTTGACAAGATTACCTATCACGAGGTTCTCGTCCGCGGTCTGCAGGTTATGGATTCCACGGCTACGGCACTGTGCCAGGATAACCGTATGCCGATTTTGGTCCTCAACATCGATGGCGAGGACACCGTCAAGCGCGCGCTTTCGGGTGAGCCCGTCGGCACGCTCGTCTATCAGGAGGATTAAGCATGGCAGAGAACATCACCGCCCACATGGACAAGTCGCTCGAGTCCCTCAAGCACAACTTCTCCAAGGTTCGCACGGGCCGCGCCAACGCTAACATTCTGTCCGACATTTCGGTCGATTACTACGGTGTTCCCACGCCGGTTACCCAGGTTGCCGCCGTTAAGACCCCCGAGGCTCACATGCTGCTTATCGAGCCCTGGGACAAGGCGCTCGTCAACGCAATCGTGAAGGCTATCAGCGCTTCCGATCTGGGCATTACTCCCAACTCTGACGGTACCGTCGTGCGCCTGCCGTTCCCGGCTCCCACCGAGGAGCGTCGTCGCGAGCTCGTCAAGGAGTGCCGCGAGTATGCCGAGCAGGCCAAGGTCTCCATTCGCAACATCCGTCGCGACTTTAACAACAAGCTCGAGCGCGACGAAGAGCTCACCGAGGACGATGTCCGTCGCGAGCAGGCCAAGGTCCAGAAGTATACCGATGAGTATGTTGCCAAGGTTGAGGAGCTTCTGAAGGAAAAAGAAGCCGAGGTCATGGAGATCTAAGGTGCAATACGACGAGAAAAAACTGGTCGAGTACTTTGCCGACGCCCCTGCGGGCGTCGGTTTTTCCGACCTTGACCTCAATAAGATTCCGCATCATATTTCGTGCATCATGGACGGTAACGGTCGCTGGGCCACGGCGCGCGGTCTTGCCCGCACCGAGGGACACAAGGCCGGTATCGTCTCCCTGCGCGAGATCATTACCGCATGCGTGCGTTTGGGCGTCGACGTCCTTTCGGCCTATGCGTTTTCCACCGAAAACTGGAATCGTCCGCAGCATGAGGTCAACGTTTTAATGCATCTGTTTGCTAAGACGTTTATCGATGAGCTGCCGCTGCTTAAGCGCGAAAACGTGCGCGTTGTCTTTTTGGGCGATATTTCCGCACTGCCCAAGAAGACCCGCGATGTCTTTGAGCGAGGTCTTGCCGAGTGTGCCGACCATACCGGCATGACGCTGGCACTTGCCGTCAACTACGGAGCCCGTGCCGAGATCACCCGTGCTGTCCGTCAGATCGCGCTCGATGCCGCTGCCGGAAAGATCGATCCGGCCGCTATCGACGATGATATGGTTGCTTCGCACCTGTATACCGCTGGGCTACCCGATCCGGAGCTTGTGATTCGAACCTCCGGCGAGCTTCGCCTTTCGAACTATCTGCTGTGGCAGGTTGCCTATTCCGAGTTTTATTTCACCGATACCTATTGGCCCGACTTTGATCGTTGGGGTCTTGTCAACGCCATTTTGGCCTATCAGGGCCGCGACCGTAGGTTTGGTGGACTGAGCAAGACCGAGGAGGCTTAATCGTGTCCGATCGTCCCAAGGCGTCAACTCCCAAGGCGCCTTCCGCCAAGAGCGGCGCGGCTGCGACTTCGTGGTTGGCCGGCTTTATTACCCGCGCCGCCGCAGGTATCGTCTACGCTGTCGTATTTATTCTCTGCCTGGTTTTGGGTATCGTTCCCACTGCCATCTTCGTCTCCGTCATGAGCGGCCTGTGCTGCTATGAGTTTTTCCGCATGACGAAGCTCGATGGCAAGGTGGCCAATGAGCGCCTGGGTATCGCTGCCGCCGTGCTCTTTCCGCTCTCGGCGTTGGGCGACTCGCTGCTGTTGAATGCCCTGCTTTTTGCTCTGATGCTTGCGGTGGGTATTTGGTATGTCTGTTCGTCGCGTACCCGCATATCCGATGTGGCTGTGACACTCATGGGTCCCATCTACACCGGTTTTATGCTGTCGGCCATCGTGCTGCTGCGCGATGCCGTGCCCGGTTTTGCCGGCGCCCTGCTTTCGGTGGGTGTTTGCGCGTCTCTCTGGGTCTCCGATTCGTTTGCCTACATCGTGGGCAGCCGTATCGGCAAGCACAAGATGGTCCCCAAGATCTCTCCCAAAAAGAGCTGGGAGGGCTTTGTCGGCGGCATCTTGGGCTCGGTTCTCATCTGGCTCATTTTGTGGGCGACGCATTTCTATAAGCTGAGCTTGCCCTATGCGCTGCTGTGCGGCGTGGTCGTGTCCATCCTGGGCGTTATCGGCGACCTCATCGAGTCACGCATCAAGCGTGGCGTGGGCGTCAAGGATTCCGGCAATCTGATTCCTGGCCACGGCGGCATGCTCGACCGAAGCGACTCGCTTATCTTTGGCTGCATTACCGCGCAGCTGCTTTTGATGATCGGAGGCGTGCTGTAATGGCGTTTCAGACGACGTACGGCCCCGATGGGCGTCTGCGGGTTGCAATTTTGGGTTGTACAGGCTCTATCGGCACCCAGGCGCTCGATGTTTGCCGTCAACATGCCGACCGTCTGCAGGTGACGGCGCTTTCCGTTAATTCCAGTACCGCTGAGCTCGTTGCGTTTGCCCGTGAGTTTTCGGTTCCGGCTGTTGCCGTGGCCGATGCTGCCCACGGTGCGGACGCTGTACTGCAGGAGCTGCCCGAGGGCACGGAGCTTGGTGTTGGTGCGCAGGCGGTTTGTGAGCTCGCACGTCGCGATGATGTCGACTGTGTGCTTGTTGCTATTGTGGGCGCCGCCGGTCTCGAAGCGAGCCATGCTGCCCTGACCTCGAACAAGCGTCTTGCACTTGCTAACAAGGAGTCCCTCGTTGTCGGTGGCGACCTGCTGATGCCGTTGGCGCAGCCGGGTCAGCTTATCCCGGTTGATTCCGAGCACTCTGCCATCTACCAGTGCTATCTGGGGGAGAATCCGCGCGAGGCTCACTGCATTTGGCTCACTTGCTCGGGTGGTCCGTTCTTTGGCCGTACGCGCGACGAGCTCAATCGCGTGACACGCGCCGATGCGCTGGCACATCCCACGTGGGCCATGGGCGCTAAGATCACCATCGATTCCGCTACTCTTATGAACAAGGGCCTGGAGCGTATCGAGGCGATGCATCTGTTCGGTTGCGACCTAGACTTTATCAACGTGGTCGTTCAGCGTCAGTCAAAGATTCATTCTATGGTCGAGTTTGCCGACGGCTCCGTGATGGCGCATCTCGGTGCGTCCGATATGCGCATTCCCATCCAGTTTGCCTTTTCGTATCCTGAGCGTTGGGATACTCCGGCGCCTCGAATCGATTTTCGTGAGTTGGGGCAGCTTACCTTCGATGCGGCCGACATGGAGACGTTCCGTTGCCTCGCGCTTGCCGAGCGTGCGGGCAAAACGGGCGGCACCATGCCGTGTGTGCTGAATGCCGCCAACGAAGTTGCCGTCGATGCCTTCCTGCACGATGCCTGTACGTTTACCGATATCGACCGTATCGTGGAATCGTGCATGGACGCACACGATACGCAGGTGGTCGCATCGTTTGACCAGCTTCGCGATGTCGATACGTGGGCTCGCGCCAAGGCCGCCGAGGTGCTCGCTGCAACCCGCTCTTAATCGTTAGGATTGCTTTTCGTTTTATGGATACTGTTCTGAGCGTTCTCTCCTCGGTCTTTTGGGGCCTTTTGATGCTATCCGTCCTCGTGTTTCTGCATGAGGGCGGCCACTTTTTGGCGGCCCGTGCGTGCGGCGTGCGCGTCACTGAGTTTTTCTTGGGCCTGCCGTGCCGCTTTGACATTCATCATACGTCGCGTCGCATCGGTACCAAGTTTGGCGTGACGCCGCTGCTGCTGGGTGGTTATGCCGCTATCTGCGGTATGGACCCGACCGATGTCTCGTGCGCCGACTGTGTGCTTGCGGCAATCTATCGTCATGGTCGCGTTTCGGTTGCAGACCTTTCCGTCGAGCTGGAGCTGCCCGAGGAGGACGTTCTCGAGGCTTGTGCCTTGCTTTTGGGCTGGGGTTCCATTGCGCCTTGGTACGAGGAAGGGGAGAAGCCTTCACCCAGCTACTATCCGGTTAGGTACCAGACGCTGCCGCGCGACGCTGCAGGATATACCACCTTTGACGGCCGTCGGTTCGATCGAGAGCATGCGACTGCCGAGGGCGATGTGTGGGAGCTGCCGGTCGCCGCTTCGGAGTTTCTTGAGCAGGAGCGTTCGCATACCTATCTGGGCCAGGGTTTTCTCAAGCGTGCCTTTATGCTGCTCGCGGGCATTCTCGTCAATATCCTGACGGCTTTTTTGCTGCTTATGAGCATCTACTCTATCGCCGGCGTATCGGTGCCGGTCGATAGCAATGTGATTGGTCAGGTCGAAGAAGGCTCGATAGCCGCCAAGGCGGGTATCGAGGCCGGCGACACGATTCTTAGTGTCGATGGCGTGTCGTGCTCCAGCTGGATGGATGTGTATGATGCCATCGGCAAGGCTGCCGGTCAGGACGATATCGCCATTGAGTACCAGCGCGACGGCAAGAAATTTATGACCTCTGTTGCGCTCAAGGAGGACGAGCGTTTGGGCGTTTATGCCTCCACGCAAGTGGTCCATTTGGACCCCATTACGTCGGCGCGCTTGTCGTTCTCCTATGTTCAGCAGACTGCTGAGGGCGTGCTGCGCCTGCTGCAGCCGCAGCATACGATGGAGATACTCGATCAGTCCTCCTCGATTGTGGGCATCAGCGTCATGTCTTCTCAGGCGGCGGCAGCCGGCCCTGCGACGTTCTTGACGTTTGCCGCGCTCATCTCGTTTTCGCTGGGCTTTATGAACCTGCTGCCCATTCCGCCGCTCGACGGGGGAAAGCTGGTTATCGAGATCATCCAAAAGGTCGCCGGTCGCGAGTTGCCGCTTAAGGTGCAGACGATCGTGAGCTATGTCGGCATCGCGCTCTTTGCGCTGCTGTTTGTCTATATGCTTCGTTCCGACGTCCTTCGATTTATTTTGTAGGGGAGTGTTTGGATTGTCTTTGTCTCATCCTTTGCCGCGCGAGCTGACGCGCCCCGTTTTTGTGGGCGACGTGCAGATAGGCGGCGGCGCTCCGGTTGTGGTTCAGTCCATGACCTGCACCGATACCGCTGACGCCCAGGCGACGCTTGCGCAAGTGCGCGCGCTTGCCCAGGCGGGTTGTGATGTTGTGCGCGTGAGCGTGCCCACCGAGGCTGCGCTCGAGGGCTTTCGCATGATTTGTGCGGAGTCTCCGGTGCCGATTGTTGCCGATATTCACTTTAACCATAAGCTCGCCATTGGTGCCGTTGAGGCCGGTGCTGCCAAGCTGCGCATCAATCCCGGCAACATCGGCGATTGGGCCAAGGTCGATGCCGTGATCGATGCCGCGGGTGCCGCTGGGTGCGCGATTCGCATTGGCGTGAACGCGGGTTCGCTTGAGCAGGATATCGCCGAACGCGATGACCTTTCGCAGCCCGAAAAGCTCGTAATGTCGAGCGAGCGTTTCGTCAAACATTTTGAGGACCGCGGTTTTACCAATATCGTTCTTTCCGCCAAGGCTCATAGCGTGTCCACGACGCTTGACACCTATCGTGCCCTGTCGCGCGAAATCCCCCATGTTCCGCTTCATTTGGGCGTGACTGAGGCCGGAACTAAGCTCCAGGGCACCATTAAGAGCTCTGTGGGCCTGGGTATTCTGCTTTCTGAGGGCATTGGCGATACTATGCGCGTCTCGCTTACGGCCGATCCGGTCGAGGAGCCGCCTGTCGCCTGGGGAATTTTGCAGTCGCTGGGTCTGCGTCGCCGTGGTCCCGAGATTGTCTCGTGCCCCACGTGCGCTCGCTGCCAGGTCAACCTGATTCCCATCGCTGAGGAGGTCACCGAGCGGCTTAAGAACTACTCCGCGCCGCTTTCGATCGCCGTGATGGGATGTGCGGTCAATGGCCCCGGCGAGGCTTCTGATGCCGACTTGGGCGTTGCCTGCGGACGAGGTCAGGGCCTGCTCTTTTCGCACGGCCAGATCATTGGTAAAGTAGCTGAGGACCAAATTGTCGACGCGCTTATGGCCGAGGTCGACAAGCTTATTGAGGAGAAATAAATGACTCGAGCAATGTATATGTCTAAGCTGTATGCTCCGACGCTCAAAGAGGATCCGGCCGACGCCGAGCTTGCGAGCCATCGCCTGCTGCTTCGTGCCGGCATGATTCGCAAGGAGGCCGCCGGTCTCTATTCCTATCTGCCGCTTGCTTGGCGCTCGATTCGCAAGATCGAGAACATCGTGCGCGACGAGATGGACGCTGCCGGCGCCCAGGAGCTCATGATGCCCATCATGGTCGATGCCGAGCTGTGGCGTGAGTCCGGCCGTATCGATGCCTATGGCAAGGAGCTCGTGCGCTTTGATGACCGCCACGGACGCGAGTTCGTGCTCGGTCCCACGCACGAGGAGACCGTGACTGCCCTGGTGCGCAACGAGCTGCGTTCCTACAAGCAGCTGCCGGTGAATCTCTATCACATCCAGGATAAATTTCGCGACGAGTTCCGTCCCCGCTTTGGCCTGATGCGCGGTCGCGAGTTCATCATGAAGGACGCCTACAGTTTCTCTGCCACGCAGGAGAGCCTGCAGGAGGAGTACGACAAGATGAAGCAGGCCTACGCCAACATCTGCGAGCGCTGCTACATCAAGGCCCTGCCCGTTGTCGCCGACTCCGGTGAGATCGGCGGCGATACCTCCGTCGAGTACATGGCGCTGGCCGACGCCGGCGAGGCTTCGCTGGTCTACTGCGACGATTGCGGCTTTGCTGCCGATGACGAGGCTGCAAGCACCAAGGTCGTTGTGACCGAGGGCCCCGGCGACGGCACACTCACCAAGGTCAAGACTCCGGGCATGGGCACCATCGAGGCTGTTGCCAAGTTCTTTGGGTTCCCCGAGAACGGCACGCGCAAGTCCCTGGCTCTCATTGACGCCGAGGGTAAGCCGGTTGTGGCTATCGTTCCGGGCGATCACGAGCTCAACGACTGCAAGGCTGAGCACGTCTTTGGCAAGGGCTATCGCATGATGACCGATGAGGAGCTCCAGACCTACGGTCTGCATAAGGGCTTTATCGGACCGGTTAACCTACCCGAGGGTATTCGCCTGGTCTGCGATGAGAGCCTGCGTGAGTCCAAGCAGTGGGCCTGCGGTGCCAACGAGGTCGATTATCACTTTACCGGCGCCTGCCCCGAGCGCGACTTTACCGTCGACGAGTGGGCCGACCTGGTGACCGTCGTTGCCGGCGATCCCTGCCCGCACTGCGGTAAGCCGCTCTCCGCTGCCCGCGGTATCGAGGTCTCTCAGGTCTTCCAGCTGGGCACTAAGTATTCCGAGGCCATGGGCGCCACCTTTATGGACGAGGATGGCAAGGAGAAGCCGCTCATCATGGGCTGCTACGGCGTTGGTGTGTCCCGCTCGCTTGCTGCGGTCGTGGAGCAGCACAACGACGAGCACGGTATCGTATGGCCGGTCTCCGTTGCCCCGTACGAGGTCGCGGTGATTCCGCTCGACCCCAAGAAGGAGGAGTGCGCTACCGTCTGCGACCAAATCGTCGAGGGTCTGTGCGCCGAGGGTATCGAGGTTGTCGTCGATGACCGTGACGAGCGTCCCGGCTTTAAGTTTGCCGACAACGACCTTATGGGCTTCCCGTATCAGGTCGTTCTGGGCAAGCGCGGCCTCAAGAATGGCACGGTGGAGCTCAAGGACCGTGCTACCGGCGAGCGTGAGGACGTGGCGATTGACGAGGTCGTCGCCAAGGTTGCCGAGCTGGTGAAGGCAGCACGCCGTTAATCTACGATTTCGCTTGTAGTTCGATATGCGGGACGGCCTCGCATTTCTCCAGATTGGGGAGATGCGAGGCCGCCCTTTTATCTTGCCGTCGTGCTCAATCGCTAAAAGAAAAACCCCACAGCCCATATGAGCTGCGGGGTTTTCTTTGTGCCTCCGATGCGAAATAAATCGCTCAGATATTACTGATAATCGACGACGTCGATCCAGTTCTTCAGGAACTCATCGTTCACGTTGCGCTTACGAGCGAGCTCGGAAGCGGCGACGATGCTCGTCCACTGACGCACGACCTGCATGGGCATGTCGGCGCGGTCGCAGTAGAGCTCCAGGTAGGCCTCGGCCTGGTCCTTGCTGTTGAGGGCAAAGAGCAGGTAGGTGGTGGCAACGTCGGCAGCAGGGGAGCCCTGGGTAGCGTGTGCCCAGTCGCACACATAGAGCTGGCCGTCGTCGCCGACGATGACGTTGGAGGGGTTGAAGTCGCCGTGGCAGACCTTGAACTCCTTGGTCATGCCGTCCAGACGCTCCTGAAGGTTGTAGCGCGTGGTGGCATTGAGCTGATCAAGGCTGTCGATCATGCGGGCGAACTTGTCGCGCTGACGGTTAAGCAGCGGGGAGGTGTAGCCGTGGATCTCGATCTGGAGGTCGACGAACATCTCGAGGTACTCACCAAAGCGCTGGGGCTCGGCAGTCATCTTCTCGGCAAGGGTAGCGCCCGGAACCTTCTCGGTCACGAGCGCCCAGCCGTTGGCGTTCTCGAGCTGGGAAACCTCGAGAGCCTTGGGGCTGCGGATGCCGCACTCATTGATGCGGGCAAGATTCAAAGCCTCGTTGAACACGTCGGAGACGGGCTTGGTCTCGTTAAAGACCTTGACGATCTTGTCGCCCAGGTCGTAAACGACCTTGTTGCCACGGCGGACGAGCTCGGTCTTGGAATCGGGTAGCAGCATGGTTGCATCCTTTCAACGATGCGATAGAAGCGACGGCGGGGGTGTGTGAAACACCCGTGCACCCCCGCCGTTAAAAACCGTGCTAAAACTAGCAGACGGCGTAGTCCTGAGGCTCGCGGCCGTAGTAGGCGTCAAGGTAGAGCTCCTTGATCTCGCTCATCAGCGGGTAACGGGGGTTAGCGCCGGTGCACTGGTCGTTGAATGCCTGCTCGGTCATCTCGTCGAGGGTGTCGAGGAAGTACTTCTCGTCAACGCCGTACTCAGCGATGGTGTGCTTGACACCGATGAAGTCGCAGAGCTCGGTGAGCTTGGTGATGAAGTTCTCGAAGACCTCACGGTCGTCCTTGCCGTCGATGCCGCAGTAACGAGCCATCTCGGCGTAGTTGTGCAGCGCGTTGGGGTAAGGATACTGAGAGAAGGTTCCCATCTTGACAGGAGCCTCGGCGGCGTTGTAACGCATGACGCGGGTCAGGATGACTGCGTTTGCGAGGCCGTGGGGCAGATGGTGGAAAGCGCCGAGCTTGTGGGCCATGGAGTGGTTGAGGCCCAGGAAGGCGTTACCGAATGCCATACCGGCCATGCAGGATGCGTTGTGCATCTCCTCGCGAGCGTGCGGATCCTTGGCACCGTTGGTGAAGGAGCTCGGGAGGTTCTCGAAGACGAGCTTTGCGGCGCGCTCGGAGAGGCCCTTGGTGTAATCGGAAGCCATGATGGAGACGTAGGACTCGATGGCGTGGGTCATGACGTCAATACCGGAAGCTGCGGTGAGGCCCTTCGGGGCGGTCATGCAGTTGTCAGCGTCGACGATTGCCATGTTGGGGAGCAGCGCGTAGTCGGCGAGCGGCCACTTGATGCCGGTCTCCTTGTCGGTGATGATGGCGAACGGCGTGCACTCGGAGCCAGTGCCCGAAGAGGTCGGGACGGCGACGAAGTAAGCCTTCTTGCCCATCTCGGGGAAGGTGAAGATACGCTTGCGGATGTCCATGAAGTCCATGGCCATGTCCTCGAAGTTCGCCTCGGGGTGCTCGTACATCATCCACATAATCTTGCCGGCGTCCATTGCGGAACCGCCGCCAACGGCGATGATGACATCCGGCTCGAAGAGCGTCATCTGCTTGGCGCCGCGACGTGCGCACTGCAGGGAGGGATCGGGCTCAACGTCGTAGAAGCAGTCGTGAGCGATGCCCATCTCATCGAGCTTGGCCTCGATGGCACGCGTGTTGCCATTCTTGAAGAGGAACTGGTCGGTAACGATGAAGGCGCGCTTCTTGCCCATTACGGTGCCGAGCTCGTCGAGTGCGACGGGCGTGCAGCCCTTCTTGAAGTAGACCTTCTCGGGTGCGCGGAACCACAGCATGTTCTCGCGGCGCTCTGCCACGGTCTTGACGTTGATCAAGTGCTTCACCCCAACGTTCTCGGAGACGGAGTTGCCACCCCAGGAGCCGCAGCCCAGGGTTAGAGACGGCTTCATGCCGAAGTTGTAGAGGTCACCGATGCCGCCGTGCGAGGACGGGGTGTTGATGACGATGCGGCAGGCCTTCATGACGTGCTGGAACTTAGCGATCTTCTCGCTCTGTGCCGGGTGCACGTAGAGAGAGGCGGTGTGGCCCGGGCCACCTGCGAGGACGAGGTGCTCTGCCTTGTCAACGGCCTCCTGGAAGTCCTTGGCGTGATACATAGCGAGGACCGGGGAGAGCTTCTCGTGGGAGAACTCTTCCTTCTCGGGATCGGTGGAGGTGACCTCGGCGATCAGGATCTTGGTCTTGGCGGGAACCTCGATGCCGGCGAGCTCGGCGATCTTGGCGGCAGCCATGCCGGGGATGCGGTGATCGAGAGCGCCGTTCTTGAACATGGCGGCACGCAGGGCCTCCATCTCGGCACCCTGCTTGACGAAGTAGCAGCCGCGCTTCTGGAACTCGGCCTTGACCTGGTCATAGATGGTGTCGATGACGGTCACGGACTGCTCGGAAGCGCAGATCATGCCGTTGTCGAAGGTCTTGGAGTGGATGATGGAGTTGACGGCGAGCTTGATGTCCGCGGTATCGTCGATGATGACCGGGGTGTTGCCGGCGCCGACGCCGAGTGCGGGCTTACCGGAGGAGTAAGCAGCCTTGACCATGCCCGGGCCACCGGTTGCGAGAATGATGTCGACGTCGCGCATGACCATGTTGGTCAGCTCGATGGACGGCTTGTCGACCCAGCCGATGATGCCCTCAGGAGCACCGGCCTTGACAGCTGCGTCGAGAACGAGCTTGGCGGCGGCGATGGTGCACTTGGCGGCTGCCGGGTGCGGGGAGATGATGATGGCGTTACGGGTCTTCAGGCAGATGAGCGTCTTGAAGATGGCCGTGGAGGTCGGGTTGGTGGTCGGGATGACAGCGCCAACGATACCGATCGGCTCGGCGACCTTGGTGATGCCGTAAGCGTCGTCGCGCTCGATGACACCGCAGGTCTTGGTGTTCTTGTAAGCGTTGTAGATGTACTCAGCGGCGTAGTGGTTCTTGATGACCTTGTCCTCGAGAACGCCACGGCCGGTCTCCTCGATGGCGAGCTTGGCCAAAGGAATACGAGCCTTGTTGGCGGCCATAGCAGCCTCGTAGAAGATCTTGTCTACCTGCTCCTGAGTGTACTCAGCGAATTTAGCCTGGGCCTCACGCATAGATTTGAGTTTGGCCTCAAGCGCCTCCACGTTGTCCACGATGGCGGGAGTAGTGTTTTCCGGTGACTTTTTCACCATTTGTGTCTCCTTGCGATCGGAGATTTACCCTACAAGATGCATGATAGCAAGAAATAATTCGGTGAACGGGCAGATTCCCGTAAAAGACAAACTAAAACGCTTCAATCAAATGAAACGTTTCAACTAAATCTATCTGCCCTGCGCATCGCCCCGCTCATTGGGGACAGACTTAAATGAGTGCTTTCACTCATTTGGGACAGACATCGATTTGCCATTTTGCCGTTCTGGGCCTGTTATTGCCGCTCACTGGATATAAATAGGTTACAGGCTCAGCATTTCGCGTTGCGTCTCTCCTTTTAGGTGTTGCCTGTACAGTTTTGAAAGGAGAGGCTATGCCCCGATGTGCCCGCGCCGTTTCTCTCACCGGCTATTACCACGTCTATGACCGCGGCAATTCTAAACAGATAATTTTTGAAGATGACTCCGACCGCTATCGGTTCTTATCTGATATCTCGGACCGATTCGCTCGCCATGAAGTGGCGGTGTTGGCTTGGTGCCTTATGGACAATCACTTCCATTTGATGGTTGATGATCCGTTTGACAATCTTTCAAAGGCAATGCAGTGCGCATTGACGGCGTATGCTAAGTATTTCAATGGGAAAACGGGGAGAACGGGGCATCTGTTTGACAATCGCTATTCGCGGGTCGCGGTTGAGTCGGACACGCAGGCAGTGCAGCTGCTCGACTATATTCATCTCAATCCCGTGAAGGGTGCGCTTGACTCGCTCGAGGCGTACCGCTGGTCAAGCTATAAGGCATATCAGCTGGGCTATGATCCCTTTGACATCTGTGATGCGGCCCCTATGCTCGATGTTGTCGGAGGCTCCCGTCGCTATTGCGAGCATCTCAAGAAAGTTGGCGGGCGCATCTGGTCAGTGGAGGTTCTTCCGCGCCGGCGGATCCCCGATGAGGAGGCTCTTTCCGTTGCGCGCGAAGTCCTGCCGAGCATAGATCCTGCGCTGCTCAAGGCCCTGCCACGCCCCGAACGCGATGCCTGCCTGCTGAGGCTCAGGCGGGCACATCTCACGGTCAAGCAAATTGCCCGTATCACCGGTATCGGCGCCACAAGCGTGACCAAGGCTACTGCAAGCTGGAAGGATGCAGCGTGAGATAGGGGCCGTAGCCGATCGGGACGCCGCATGCGTGCGTCATGTCTGTCCCCAATGAGTGAAAACACTCATGCAAGTCTGTCCCCAATGAGTGCCCAATGAGTGCAAAAAGGCGCCCTCCGTAGGGGAGGGCGCCTTTGGTAAGTTCTATGTGAACGCGAGGTCTTTGACCCGGAGAGTCCGAGGTACTTGTTGGTAAGACCTTATTTAGGAGCGCGCAACCTTGCCGGACTTGAGGCAGGTGGAGCAAACGTTCATCTTGCGACGGTGACCATCGACGACGACGTAGACGCGCTGGATGTTGGGGCGGAACTTACGGTTGGTGACGCGGTGAGAGTGGCTGATGGAGCGACCGGCAACGGGGTGCTTACCGCAAACTTCGCAAACTTTGGACATAACTGACCCTCCTTGGGCGACAAACGAACATGTCGCGTTAACAAACAAGCCTGAACTATAGCACAGAAGCAGCTCCCTGTGCGTAATCTACACAGAGATATTTCTCTTTTGGCGATAGTGCCCACGCCACGGCCCTGGACGTAGATCCGATTTGCGTGCAGCAGAGGGGATTATGCCAGCTCGTGTGTGCGTTTTCAAGCTCGTCCCACAAATATATATAGGTTTATTGAGCATTGGGCTCCGTTTACGGAATGCTCTGTATTTATGCTCGCAATTCAGCTTGAGGTTGGCTACACTATCCCTTGACCATTAAAGGGGTACGAGATACCCACATGGAATTACATAGCTGCCAAAGAGCAGCCCTTCCTGTGGGTGTCTGGTTCCGCTTTGAGCGGTCGGGCATCTATTTTTTTGACTGTGTCAGCAGTCAAGACATGTGAGGAAGGAGATCGATGGGCACGACTTCCCCCAAGGCGGTCATTATGGACGAGACCGCCGTCAATCGAGCGATGACCCGCATCGCGCACGAGATTCTCGAGCGCAACGAGGGCTGTGAAGACCTCGCTCTGGTCGGCATCGTCACGCGCGGCGACCTTCTGGCAAAGAAGCTCGCCGAGGAGATCAAGGAGATCGAGGGCGTCGACGTTCCGCTCGGCAGTCTCGACATCAGCTTCTACCGCGATGACTACGCTACCAATTTCGCTCCCGCGATCCACGCCACCAACATTCCCTTCAGTGTCGACGGCAAGCGCGTCGTGCTGGTGGACGACATCCTGTACACGGGTCGTACCATCCGCGCCGCTCTGGACGCCGTCATGGATCTGGGCCGTCCGAGCCGTATTGAGCTGGCAGTCCTCGTTGACCGCGGCCACCGTGAGCTCCCTATCTCGCCGGACTTTGTCGGCAAGAACGTTCCCTCGTCGCACGAGGAGAACGTGCACCTATATATGAAGGAAGTCGACGGCCGTACCGCCGTCGAGATCAACGACGTCGCGCCGGGTTCCCACGTGGGCTCCGCGCCGCTGGGAGGTGAGTAGTACCGTGGCGTTCAACCATAAGCACCTGATCGACATTACCGAGTACTCCGAAGAGGACATCAAGCTCATCCTCGAGACCGCCAAGGCGTTCTCCGAGGTCAACGAGCGTGCGATCAAGAAGGTCCCCACGCTCAAGGGTAAGACCATCGTCAATATGTTCAACGAGCCCTCGACGCGTACCCGCAGCTCTTTCGAACTCGCCGAGAAGCGTCTTTCGGCCGACAGCCTCAACTTTGGTGGCTCCTCGACCTCCACGGTCAAGGGCGAGAGCCTCGTTGACACCGTCGAGACCCTCAACGCCTATAAGATCGACTGCATCGTCGTGCGCGATAAGCACGCCGGCGCCCCCTACATCGTCACGCAGAACTCGCCCGCAAGCGTCATCTGCGCCGGTGATGGCAAGCACAACCATCCCACGCAAGCCCTGCTCGACCTGTACACCATCTGGGAGCACAAGGGCGACTTCCACGGTCTGAAGGTCGCTGTCGTCGGCGATATCGCCCACTCCCGCGTGTGCGGCTCGCTGATCCCCGCCCTTAAGATCATGGGCTGCGAGACCTACGCCGTCGCCCCCGGCACGCTGCTGCCGCCGGCGCCCGAGGTCCTGGGCTGCGACCACGTGACGAGCGACCTCGATTCCGTCCTGCCCGAGCTGGACGTCGTCTACATGCTGCGCGTGCAGCAGGAGCGCCTCGAAGGTGCCCCGTTCCCGACCATTCGCGAGTACCACAAGCTCTTCGGCCTGACCAAGGACCGCGAGAAGCTCATGAAGCCCGATGCGATCATCTGCCACCCGGGCCCCATCAACCGCGGCGTCGAGTTCGACTCTTATATGGCCGACCACCCGCAACGCTCCGTCATCCTGGAGCAGGTCTACGCCGGTATCTGCGTGCGTATGGCTATCCTGTATCTGCTGCTTGGAGGTGCCGATAATGGCCTTGCTTCTTAAGAATGCCCACGTCGTCGACCCGTCCGTCGAGCTTGACGGTGTCGTTGACGTCCTGATTGACGGCGACAAGATCGTCGAGGTCGGCGAGAATCTCGCCGTCGAGGGAGCCGAGGTCCGCGACCTTTCCGGCAAGTACCTCGTCCCCGGCCTGGTTGATATGCACGTTCACCTTCGCGAGCCCGGCTATGAGGTCAAAGAGGACATCGAGAGCGGCACCCGCGCAGCTGCCAAGGGCGGCTTCACCGGCGTGTGCGCCATGCCCAACACCGATCCCGTCACCGATAACGGCACCGTCGTGGAGTTCGTCAAGTCCCGCGCTGCCGAGGTCGGTCACTGCCGCGTCTATCCGTCGGGCGCCATGACCCGCGGCCTTAAGGGCGAGGCCATGTCCGAGATGGGCGATATGGTCGCCCACGGCGCCGTCGCCTTTACCGACGACGGTCGCGGCGTGCAGGGCGCGGGCATGCTCCGTCGCTGCATGGACTACGGCAAGATGTTCGGCAAGGTCTTTATGAGCCACTGCCAGGACGAGGACCTGGTCGGCCATGGCCAGATCAACGAGGGCAAGGTCTCGACCCGTCTGGCCCTCGAGGGCTGGCCGGCCGCCGGCGAGGAGCTTCAGATCGCCCGCGACATCGAGATTGCCAAGCTGACCGGTGCCAAGCTGCACATCCAGCACATCTCCACCGCTCACGGCCTCGAGCTCGTGCGTGCCGGTAAGGCCGCCGGTGTCCAGGTAACCTGCGAGGCCACCCCGCACCACATGTTCCTGACCGAGAACGACTTGGACGAGACCTACAACACCTCGCTCAAGGTCAATCCGCCGCTGCGCACCGACGAGGACGCCGAGGCCATCCGTCAGGGCGTCATCGACGGTACCGTCGACGTGATCGTTACCGATCACGCTCCGCACACCCCGTGGGAGAAGGCCCGCGAGTTCGAGCTCGCACCCTTTGGCATGATCGGCCTCGAGACCTCGCTGTCGCTCGTGCTCACCGAGCTGGTCAACACGGGCAAGATGAGCATGGGCCGCATGGTCGAGCTCATGGCCATCAAACCGCGTGAGATCCTGGGCCTCGACCAGGTTCAGGTCAAGGCGGGCTCCGTTGCCGACCTGACCGTGTTCGATCCCTCCGTAACCTGGACGGTCGGCGAGGACGGTTACGAGTCGCGCGCCGAGAACTCCGGTTTTGCCGGCCGTACGCTCACCGGTCGAGCCACCGATGTGTTTGTCGGCGGTAAACAGACGCTTGCCGACGGCTGCATCTGCTAGCATAGCCTTATCGCTTTTGTGCGCGGCGCCCTTGCGGTGCCGCGCTTTCTGTTCGTTTGGACCATGCAACCGCATGGGGGATTGGAGCGTCTATGCCCACACCTTCCACTGCACGCATGCACGACTTCGAGGTCGTCTCGAACCGGGAGATCGCCGACGGCATCTTCTCGCTCGTCATCTCGGCCCCCAAGCTTGCAAGTGCGCTCAAGCCCGGTCAGTTTGTGAACATTGCCGTACCCGGCGATGCGTCCTCGCTGCTTCGCGTGCCCCTGAGCTACTATCGCGCCGACGCCCAGGCCGGCACCGTCGAGCTGTGGTACGCCGTCGTGGGCGACGACACCCGTCGCCTGTCGCAGATGGGCCCCGGTTCCAAGTCCAACCTGCTGGGCCCTGGCGGCCGCGGCTGGCTGGTACCCGAGGGCACCAGGAAGGCATTGCTTGTCGCCGGCGGCATCGGTGTTCCGCCCGTGCTGTGCCTTGCCGGTAAGCTTGCCGAGCAGGGTGTGGCCGTCGACGTGTGCCTGGGCTTTGGTACCGCGTCCAAGGCCGTGGGCGTCGATGAGTTCCGCTCGCTGTGCGATACGGTTAACGTGTGCACCGACGACGGTTCGCTCGGCATGCACGGTTTCTGCACCGATCCTGCCGCCGAGCTGCTTGGCGAGCGCGGCTACGACTACGTCGCCAGCTGCGGCCCCGCCGTCATGATGAAGAAGGTCGCCGTCGCTGCCGCCGAGGCCGGTGCGTACTGCGAGGTTTCGCTCGAGCGCATGATGAGCTGTGGCTTTGGTGCCTGCAACACCTGCAATGTCGAGACGGTCGACGGTATGAAGGGCGCCTGCATGTGCGGCCCCGTGTTCGATGCTTCCAAGGTGGTGGTCTTCTAGTGGGTACCGTGAACATGGCCGTCGATTTCGGCGGCGTCAAGATGCAAAACCCCATCAACACCGCAGCCGGTACCTTTGGCTACGGTTGGCAGTTCCAGAACTTCTTTGATGTTTCCCAGCTGGGTGCCATCACCACCAAGGGTTGTGCTGCCGAGCCCTGGCCCGGCAACCCCGCGCCTCGCATGGCCGAGATCCCGGGCGGCATGATCAACTCCGTGGGCCTTCAGAACCCCGGTGTGGCCGCCTTTGCCCGTGAGTCCGGCCCGTGGCTCGAACAGCTTTCCAAGGATGGCTGCCAGGTCATTTGTCAGGTCGCCGGTCATTCCGTCGAGGAGTTTGTCCGCGCGCTTGAGATGTATGTCGAGCTGTGCCCCTGGGCTGCCGGCTACGAGATCAACGTGAGCTGCCCCAATATTGCCGCCGGCGGTGCCGCCATGGGCTCCTCGCCCGAGGGCGCCTCTGCCGTTATGGCTGCCTGCCGTAAGGTGACCGATAAGCCGCTGTTCGTAAAGATGGCGCCGGTCAACGTCGCCGAGATTGCCAAGGCTCTCGAGGCCGCCGGCGCCGACGGCCTTTCGGTCATTAACTCCATCCAGGGCATGGCCATCGATGTTCATACCCGCAAGTCCCGTGTGGCCAAGCCCAAGGGCGGCCTTTCGGGCCCGCTGTGCCACCACATCGCCGTGCGCATGGTCTGGGAGGTCGCTCAGGCCGTCGATATCCCCATCAACGGTGTCGGCGGCGTCATGACGGGCGAAGATGCGGCCGAGTTTATCCTGGCTGGCGCCACCTGCGTGTCGGTCGGTATGGCCAACTTTGTCGATCCGTGCGCCTCGATTAAGATTGCGCACGAGCTCGAGGCTTGGGCGGAGTCCCAGGGCGTGAAGGACATCAACGAGCTGGTAGGTGCTTTCGAATGCTAGAGACCGACGCCCGCGACCGCGTTATCGTCGCCCTCGACTGCGACCGTGAGCGTGCGCTCGAGCTCGCCCACGAGCTTTCTGGTCATGCCGCTTGGCTCAAGGTGGGCATGACGCTCTATTACGCCGAGGGGCCCGAGATCGTCAAGACGTTCAAGGACCTGGGCTTTAAGGTCTTCCTCGACCTCAAGTTCCATGACATTCCGCATCAGGTGCGCGGTGCCGCCCGTTCGGCCTCGCTTGCCGGTGCCGACCTGCTCTCGGTCCACGGCCTGGGTTCTGGTGCTATGCTCGCTGCGTGCCGTGAGGGTGCCGAGGAGGCGCGCGAGGACCGCGCCAAGCTCGTCGCCATCACCGTGCTCACGAGCATGAACCAGGATTCGCTGGCCGAGATTGGCGTCGAGTCACCCGTGGCCGAGGAGGCCGCCCGCCTGGCAAAGCTTGCCCAGGCCAACGGTATCGACGGCATCGTGTGCTCGCCGATGGAGGCCCATGACATGCGCGAGCTGCTCGGCCCCGACGCGTTGATCGTGACTCCGGGCGTTCGTCCGGTGGGTGCCGCCCTTGGTGACCAGTCCCGTGTGGCGACGCCTTCTCAGGCTATCGAGCGCGGCGCGAGCCATATCGTGGTGGGCCGACCCATCACCGGTGCCGACGACCCGGTTGCCGCCTTTGACGCTATCGTTGCCGAGCTGGTCGAAAACGTCGCCTAAAAGATTCCCTCAAGTCACCACTTTTGGGTCTCATTAGCACAAATTAGCCCCTGTGCCTGCGAAAACTTTCCCATCCTTTGTGTGGAATCGCAGGTCAGGGGCTCAACTTTAACCTCCGTATATTGCACTTTTCGCAGGTATCGTCTAATCTATGGAGCCGTCGATTGGGCATTTAGTGCGTTTGACGTGCTAAAATGCTAATTATTGCATCAGATATAACCCAACTATTTGGAGGTTCGAATGGCACTCCCTCAGCTTACCGACGAGCAGCGCAAGCAGGCTCTTGAGAAGGCTGCCGCCGCACGTCACGCCCGCGCTGAGCTTCGCGAGCAGATCAAGAAGGGCGAGAAGTCCCTCGAGTCCGTGCTTAACTCCGATGACCCCATCGCTTCCCGCATGAAGGTTTCCACCCTCATCGAGTCCCTGCCCGGTTATGGCAAGGCCAAGGCCGCCAAGATCATGGAGGAGCTCGGCATCTCCGCTACCCGTCGCGTCCAGGGCCTCGGTGTCCGTCAGCGCGAGCAGCTCCTCGAGCAGCTGACCAAATAAGTGAGCGCTCAGGATTCAAAGCTCTTTGTGATTTCTGGACCGTCAGGTGCAGGCAAGGGCACGCTCGTCACTCGTGTGCGCGAGCGTCGCTCGAACCTGGGCCTGACGGTTTCGGCTACCACGCGAGCACCACGCAAAGGTGAGGTCGACGGCGTCAACTACTTTTTCCTGACGCGCGAGGAGTTCGACCGCCGCGTGGCAAACGGTGAGTTTGTTGAGTGGGCCGAGGTCCACGGTAACTGCTACGGCACCTTGGTGAGCGAGGTCACATCCAAGCTCGCCTCTGGCTCGTCTCTGATCTTGGAGATCGATGTCCAGGGAGCCCTGCAGGTCAAGGAGCGTTTCCCCGAGGCCGTGTTGATCTTTATCAAGCCGCCTTCGCTCGAGGTGCTCCGCGAGCGTCTGGTCGGTCGCGGTACCGAGACGCCCGATACGATTGAGCTGCGTATGGCAAACGCCGCCGATGAACTTGCCCTTGCCGACCGCTACGACGACGTCGTGGTGAATGACGATCTCGACCGCGCGACCGATGAGCTCGTTCGCGTTCTCGATATGCATGAAAGGATCTGAGGTCCGTGTCCGTTGTAAAGCCTTGCATTGACGATCTTCTGGAGAAGACCGATCACAACCGCTTCCTGCTCGCCTCGCTTGCCTCCAAGCGCGCCTGCGACATTAACAGCATGTTGCGTGGCCAGCACAACCGCGTGCTCGCCGTCCAGGATGTCGATGACATCACCATTGCGCTTTCCGGCGCCGATACCATCTCGATGGCTATGGACGAGATTGTCGACGGCGACATCTCCTACGACGAGGCCCGTTACGAGAAGGCACTCGGCCATAAGGTTGCTGAAGCCTAAATGGCAGCCCGCGTCTGCCTGGTCCACTATCACGAGGTTGGACTAAAGGGCAAGAACCGCGCACATTTTGAGCATATCCTCATGGATAACATCAAGGCGGCCTTGGCCGCCTTTTCCGTGAATGCCGTGTCTCGAATTTCCGGTTATATCCTCGTGACCTTTAACGAGCATCAGGCCGACGAGGCGGCGCGCGTCATTCGCACCGTCCCCGGCGTTGCTCGCGTGTCCCTGGCATATCACACGAACCGCGACCCGCAGGAGTACTGCGCCGCCGCCGTGAAGGCGCTGCGCGAGTTTGGTCCCTTTGAGTCGTTTAAGGTGCATGCCAAGCGCTCGAACACCGACTACGAGCTCACCTCGATTGATATCAATCGTCAGGTGGGAGAGGTGTTGTGCGAGGCGTTTCCCGATAAAAAGGTCCAGATGCACGACCCCGACGCAATGGTGCACGTGCTTGTGGTCCAGGGTAGCGTTTATGTGTACGCGCGCTCCGAGCGCGGCGTGGGCGGTCTGCCGGTGGGATCTGCCGGCAAGGTCGTGACGCTACTGTCGTCGGGTATCGATTCTCCGGTAGCGACCTGGATGCTCGCGCGTCGCGGCGCGGTGTGCGTGCCGGTACATTTCTCCGGTCGTCCGCAGACGCCCGACACGAGCGAGTATTTGGTGCAGGACATCATCCGTGCGCTTGAGCCGGGTGTCCAGATCGGCCGCCTGTACGTGGTGCCGTTTGGCGATTGTCAGCGTGAGATCTCGGTGACCTGCCCCAGCAACCTGCGCGTGATCATGTACCGTCGCATTATGTATTCGGTTGCCGAGCGCATTGCGCATATCGAGGGCGCCAAGGCTATTGTGACCGGTGAATCGCTCGGTCAGGTTGCTTCCCAGACGCTCGAGAACATCATGGCCGTCAACGAGGCCGTCAAGATCCCCGTGTTCCGCCCGCTGATTGGTTCGGACAAGCAGGAGATCATCGCGCGTGCCGAGGAAATCGGTACCTTCGATATCTCGACCGAAGCTGCTCCCGATTGCTGCACGCTCTTTATGCCGCGCCGCCCCGAGACGCACGCCAAACTCGATGCCGTGCATGAGGCGTGGGAGCTGTTCGATCACGAGGAGATGATTGAGCGCTTGCTCAAGCAGACCGAGTATATCGACTTCGAGAGCAACACGTATAAGGCCCCTAAGACCTTAAAACGCAAACATTCCGAGCTCGCTCCACGTGAGATTTACCAAGATCACGAATAATGTTGTGTATAGACCGGCGGTGATTTTGCATCGTCGGTCTTTTTCTATCTGGGCATTAGGCGATAAACGGTTCATTTGTCGACGTGTGCCTGAATAAATGGACACTTTTCCGCAAGGTTTTGGTCAGCTTTTGGTTTGACCGCGAAAACCGGTGTGGGCGTGCGGAGGCTGCGGCGTTCGTTTCCTGACACGATGGTGTTGGGAGGTGTTTGCTATGGCGCAGCGCGAGCAACACGAACGGGTTAAACGGATGGACCGCTGGGCAGAAAAGCTGCTCGGCCATAAGGCGATGGTCGTGGCGATCCTGGTTGTCATTGCCGCCGCGAGCGGCTTGGCGATGGCAGGTTTTGGTGGTCACTCCAGCGACGTATCGTTTGAGCGTAGTGATGAGGCGAGCGCCTCGGATGTGCGCGGGGCCGGGGATGCCTCTCCTGACGATGCCGATGAGCCGTCTGCCAAGAGCTCCTCTGCTGCCGAGGTGTACGTCGATGTTGATGGCGCCGTTGTGAAGCCTGGCGTGTACCGGCTTAAAGATGGAGCACGGGTGTCCCAGGCGATTGATGCCGCCGGAGGGCTTACGGCCGAGGCGGATGTGACGGTTCTTAACCGTGCGTCCAAGATCACCGATGGTCAAAAGATCTATGTGCCGACGGTAGGGGAGCAACAAACGGCTGCGGCCGTCGGCGCCGCCGAAAGCAGTGCTTCCACGACCCCTGGTACAGGGTCTTCGTCGGGACTTGTGAATATCAATACGGCAAGTGCGGCGGAGCTGCAGACGCTTTCGGGCATCGGGCCTTCTATGGCCCAGTCAATTATCGACGAACGGACGCAAAACGGGGCCTTTGCCTCGGTCGATGACCTTATGCGCGTATCGGGGATCGGTGAGAAGAAACTCGCCAAAATTAAAGATTGCATCTGCGTATGAGTGCGACCGAGCGCGAGCATGTGATGCCACCGCGCCCATTGATGCCGTGGACGATAGCCCGTTGTGCCGGCTTGTGTGCGAGCTGTGGGTTAGTGCTTAACATGGCGGCCGATGCGCTGCTGGGAGAGCGGGCGGCGCCCGTCACATTGCTTATGGCCATTCCCGTTGCGGCAGCAGGGTGCATCGTATTGGCTCGGTCCTGCATGCGCCTTGTGCGGTGGAGGCGATGGCTGTATGCCGCGGCCCTCGGCCTCGTGGCGGGAGCCGTAGTGTCCGCGGGTTGGGCGATAGGGGCGCTGCGCGCTTCGAGGGCGTTGGATAATCGGGCTGCGAGCAGTCTCGAGTTTGTTGTGTGTGGCGACCCGTCCATCAATGACGGTGCGTACTCCTATACCTGTGATGCGTATGCGGGCGAAAAGCGTTTGGGTCAGGTACGGCTGTCGTGTGATCGTGAGCTTGGCGCCGGTTCGCATGTACGTGCTATCGGTCGAATTTCGCGCTTTGAGAATGATGCGTATGGGCGCTCACGCGTGCTTCGGGGCGAGCTTCGAAAGGTTAAAGTCGTCCGGTTGGTATCGATCGACGAGGGCCCTCCAGGCCCGTTGTCTTGGCTTCGAAGCGAGCTCCTTGCCGTTATCGCGCCCGCGACCGATCCAGCGCGCTCGCTCATTGCCGGCGTTGTCTGTGGACGCTCGTCCGAGCTGCGCGCCCAGCCGGCGGGCGATTGGTTTTCGGTAACGGGCACCGCACATCTCATCGCCGTCTCGGGCAGCCATCTTGCCATCGTGGGGTTTGTGATTGAGAGCGCCCTGCAAAAGACACGCCTCTCTCGTGGGCTGCAGCGGGGACTGTTGGTGCTGGCCCTTGCTGCCTATGCCGTCTTTACGGGCGCCTCGCCCTCGGCCGTGCGCGCGTGCTGTATGGTGGCGGCGACGCTTGTCGCCAACGGCGCCGGACGTCGTCGGCATGGCCTCTCGGCTCTGTTTGTCACCATGGCAATCTTTGTGTTGCTGCGCCCGACGGTATTGTTCGAGATGGGTTTTCAACTATCGTGCGCCAGTGTTTTTGCCATCCTTTGTTTTTGCCCCTACGCTACCTACGCCTTGTGCGAGCTGAGCGTGCCATCGGAGGTTGCCGGTATTTTGTCCGTCACGATGTGCTCACAACTCGCGACACTTCCTGTAACCATTCCCGCATTCGGGACGTTTTCGCTCATTGCCCCGCTTGCAAATGCCGTGATCGGTCCGGTGATAAGCGTACTGCTTGCTATATCGGTTGTGCTGGTGCCCTGCTCGCTTGTGCCGCTGTTGCGTCACGGGGCGCTCGTGGGGCCCATGATTGTCGCTCGCTGCGCCCTGTTCTTTGAGCAGCTCTTTGCTGCCGTTCCGGGCGCATCCGTAAGCGTGCCGCCCGATGCGCCCTTGATATACGTGGTGCCGTTTGCGCTGGCGGTCCTCTTGGTCTGGTGGCCACGTCCCCGCGCGCGGCCCATGGCAGTGGGGCTGCTGTGTTTGATGCTTGCGGCGGCTGTTCCGTATGTCTATTGGGATCGATGTGCGCCGCCTTCGGTAACAGTCCTCGATGTCGGCCAAGCCGATGCGATTCTGGTTCGTCAGGGTAGCGCCGTGGCGCTTGTCGACTGTGGGCTCGATGAGCGCGTGGTGTCGGCGTTGGTTCGCAATAACGTTCACCATATCGATGCCGTCTTCGTGACGCATTGGGATGAAGATCATTGGGGTGGTCTTCCCGACGTACTCGATCAGTTTTCGGTTGGAACCATTGCGGTCGCGGCCGATGCACTGGACGGCGCGCCTGTTGAGGTCCTGAATCGCCCCGGCGTAACGTATCGGCAGGTAGCCCGCGGAGACGCGGTCGATATCGGCGCATTTCGGGCTCGTGTGATGTGGCCGTTTGACACGGTGGATGGTGAGGGCAATGAGGACTCGCTTGTCTTGCTGCTCTCCTATGCTCAGGAAGGTAAGAGCCTGCGTATGCTCCTCACTGGTGATGCCGAGCTCGATCAGGAGCGCGAGTTTGTACAGGAGGTGGGCGATATCGATGTGCTCAAGCTGGGGCATCACGGCTCAAAAGTTTCCGTCGACACAGACCTGCTGGAAACGCTTAAGCCCGAGCTCTCTATCGCGAGTGCGGGCGAGGGCAACCGCTACGGCCATCCATCCGATGCCTGCATCGATGCCGTTCGCGATGCGGGCGGCGCGTTCGCATGCACCATCGAACAAGGAGACATCACCGTCTCGCCGACCGTAACCGGATTTGCCATGCGATGCCAGCGACCGTGATGCTGCCGTTGGCGCGGGATAAGCCCGTGGGCTAGAATGGCACGGTACGAACACGAGAGCCTGCGGGAGGGGAGCGCGATGTCCGAAACCGGTCTGCTGCCGGCATATCTGATTGTCGGTACCGACGGAGTCAAACGCGACCACGCCGTCTCGCGTATGAAGGCGCGTCTGGAAAAGACGGGCATGGTCGAGTTCAACCTCGACGAGCGCGATATGACCAAAGACCCCGATATCGAGTCGATTATCGGATCGCTCAACACCTTTCCCATGGGCAGCGAGTTTCGCCTGGTAATCCTTGACGGCTGCTCAAAACTCGCCAAAGCGATTTCCGAGCCGCTTGTCGAGTACCTCGCAAGTCCCAGCCCCACGACGGTCTGTCTCATTATTGCCGACTCACTTGCCAAGAATACGCGCCTGTATAAGGCAATCGCCAAGATCGACAAGAAGGCTGTCGTCGATTGTTCGGGTACCAAGCGCTGGGAACTGCCGCGCCGCGTTCAGCAGATGGCGACGCAGCGCGGTAAGTCCATCTCGACGGCTGCTGCCGAGGAGCTCGTTTCGCGCTCGGGTGAGAACACCCGCATGCTCGATAACGACTTGGCCAAGCTTGCCCAGATGGTCGAGGCGCCGCAAATTGAGCTTGCCGATGTGGAGCGCTGGATCGTGCGCACGGCCGAAGTTCAGCCCTGGGACTTTCTCAACACAGTGTCGGCCCGCGATATGCGCCGCTCGCTTGAGCTCTTTGGGCTGCTGCCCGCCAAGAGCTATGTGTGGACCTACACGCTGCTATGCGGTCGCATCCGCGAGTTGATCGTCGCCAAGGCGCTCGACTCTCGTGGGCAGGGGCGTGAGCTCGCCGCGACACTCAAGCTTCAGGCCTGGCAGGTCAAAAATCACCTGACCTGGGCACGCCGCTTTTCGATGGCGGAGCTTGTCGCTGCGCTCGAGGGCGCGGTCGATGTGGAGCTCGCACTGAAGGGTTCTGCCGATTCGGAGACCGCGCTTTTGCTCTGGATTACGAACATCTTGAGAAAATCGTGATGATACCTGCCTATTTGACAAATTCGTTCTATCCCTTTGAGGGGGAGCGTGCTATAGTAGGCGCTTGCATGACCTCACCGTGTCTCAGAGGTGTCATACATTTTTTGCAAGGAACTCGAAAGGAACTCCAGAAGTGGCAAACATCAAGTCTCAGAAGAAGCGTATCCGCACCAATGAGGCAGCTCGCATGCGTAACAAGGCTGTCAAGTCCGAGCTCAAGACGCTGACCAAGCACGTCCAGTCCGCCGTCGCCGAGGGCGACGCCGAGAAGGCCCAGGCTGCCCTCAAGACCGTCACCAAGCGTCTCGACATGGCTGCCGCCAAGCATGTTATCCACAAGAACCAGGCTTCCAACCGCAAGTCCGGTCTTGCCAAGCTCGTGAACAGCATCAACGCCTAAGTTGTAAATTTCACACCACACAGATTACGCGCATAAATGGAGCCTGTTTTATGGAACAGGCTCCATTTTTTGTACCGCTCGGGTAAGATAGTCCGCATGAATACTTCAATTGACATTTCCCACATCCGCAACTTCTCGATCGTTGCGCACATCGACCATGGCAAGTCCACGATCAGTGACCGCATCCTCGAGCTCACCCATACCGTCGACGAGCGCGACATGGAGTCGCAGCTGCTCGACACCATGGATATCGAGCGCGAGCGCGGCATCACGATCAAGTCCAATGCCGTTCGCGTTTCCTATGACGCCGACGATGGCGAGACGTATCAGTTCAACCTGATTGATACGCCGGGCCACGTGGACTTTACCTACGAGGTCTCGCGTTCGCTGGCCGCCTGCGAGGGCGCGGTGCTCGTCGTGGACGCCACTCAGGGCGTCGAGGCGCAGACCGTCTCCAACGCGACGCTCGCCATGAACGCCAACCTGGATATTGTGCCCGCTATCAACAAGATCGATTTGCCGTCGGCGCACCCCGATGAGGTCAAGACCGAGATCGAGGACGACCTGGCAATCCCTGCCGACGATGCCGTATGCGTATCGGGCAAGACCGGTGAGGGCATCCACGACCTGCTGGAGTCCATCGTCTTTTTGATTTCGCCGCCCAAGGGCGATGCAAACGCGCCACTCAGGGCACTCATCCTGGATTCGTATTTCGATGAGTACCGCGGCGTCGTTGCCACGGTCCGCGTCTTTGACGGCTCTATCAAGAAGGGCGATACCCTGCGCATGATGCAGGCCGAGGGCGACTTTTTGGTCGATGGCGTGGGCGTCAAGCGTCCCGCCGAGACCCCGGTCGATGCGCTGACGGTCGGCGAGGTTGGCTACGTGGTCACGGGTCTGAAGGATCCCGAGGCCGTGCACGTGGGCGATACCCTCACGTGGGCGTCGAATCCCTGCCCCGAGCCGCTTCCCGGCTACCGCGAGGCCAAGCCCATGGTCTACACGGGCCTGTTCCCGATCGACAACAAGGATTACGAGAATCTGCGCGACGCTCTCGATAAACTGCATGTCAACGACCCGTCGTTGGTGTGGGAGCCCGAGACCTCGGTGGCACTCGGCTTTGGTTTCCGCGTTGGCTTCTTGGGCCTGTTGCATATGGAGGTCGTCAAGGAGCGCCTGGAGCGCGAGTTCAACCTGGACCTCATTGCCACGAGTCCCTCGGTCGACTATCACGTTTACAAGACCGACGGTGAGATGATCGATGTCCGCAGCCCTCAGGATCTGCCCGAGGCCACGCGCATCGAGCGCATTGAGGAGCCTTACCTCAAGGCCAAAATTATCTGCCCGCCCGAGTATACGGGCGCTGTCATGCAGCTCGCTATCGAGCACCGCGGCATTACGACCGACATGATCCATCTCACGAGCAAATCGGTCGAGATGCGCTTTGATATGCCGCTCGCCGAGCTCATCCTGGACTTTTTTGATCAGCTCAAGAGCCGTACCAAGGGATATGCCTCGCTTGACTATGAGTTTAACGAGTATCGTCCTTCCGAGCTCGTCAAGCTCGATATCCTGCTTTCGGGCGACGAGGTGGATGCGCTTTCGTTTATCGTGCACAAGGACAAGGCCTATGGCCTGGCCCGCGGTCTGTGCGACAAGCTCAAGGAAATCATTCCGCGTCAGCTGTTTGAGGTGCCTATTCAGGGCGCCATCGGCAACAAGATCATCGCCCGCTCGACCGTCAAGGCGCGCCGCAAGGACGTTTTGGCCAAGTGCTATGGCGGCGATATCTCGCGTAAGCGCAAGTTGCTCGAGAAGCAAAAAGAGGGCAAGAAGCGCATGAAGGCCATCGGCTCGGTCGAGGTCCCGCAGGAGGCCTTTATGGCGATCCTCAAGGTGGACGAGTAGGTCCATGGCGCTTTCTGAATACAGCAAGCGGCTGCTGGGCGCCTATGCTGAGCAGCCGTTCCTTATGGCTCCCATGGCCGGTGTGACCGACCCTGCCTACCGCATCATGTGCCGCCGCCGCGGTGCCCATCTTGCCTATAGCGAGATGGTGAGCGTGGCGGGCCTTGCCTACGCGAGCAACAAGACGTGGCGCCTGGTGCTACCGGCCGATGAGGAACAGCAGATCTGCGTGCAGCTCTTTGGCTCCAAACCCGATCAGTTTGCGAGCGCTGTCGCTGCCGTCGAGGAGCGTGTGGGCGATCGCCTGTCACTGATCGATATCAACATGGCCTGCCCGGCTCGCAAGGTCGTCACCAAGGGCGAGGGCTCGGCACTTATGCGCACGCCCGAGCTGGCTGAGCAGATCGTCGAGGCGGCGGTAGGCGCGGCGCACGTGCCCGTGACCGTCAAGATCCGCAAGGGCTTTTACGCCGAGGACCGCAATGCCGCGACGTTTGCCCAGATGCTCGAGGGGGCAGGCGCCGCCGCGGTGGCGGTGCATGGTCGCTGTGCCACGCAGCTCTATACGGGCCAGGCTGATTGGTCGGTCGTCGATGAGGTGGCCGACGCCGTCGAGATTCCCGTTATCGGTTCGGGCGACGTGTTCTCGGCCGAGGGTGCGGCGGGGCGTCTGCAAAGCTCGGGTGCCAGTGCGGTGTTTATCGCGCGCGGCATCTACGGCAATCCGTGGGTGTTCGGCGATGCCCGAGCCCTTGCACTCGATGGCACGCCGGTTCCTTCTCGCTCCTCGGTTGAGCGCCTGGAGGCTCTGCGTGAGCACCTGACGTTGACGCACGAGCTTCTACCGCTCATGTCGCGTGCCCGTACGTACGCGAGCTGGTATCTAAAGGGCATGCCCCATGCTGCCGCCTGGCGCGCCCAAGTGGTGCGTTGCTCCACATACGAGGAGTTCATGGCGCTGGTCGATGATATCGAGCGCGATGTGGTGGCCTGCGAGGCTGCGCTTGCCGCCGGCGAGTCGGTGCCCGCTCATCCGCTGGAGGCCTAACGGTGGCCGTTACCGCGCTGTACGTGCACGTGCCGTTTTGCGCCCAAAAATGCCGGTACTGTGACTTTGACTCACGCAGTTTTGCTCCGTGCGACCTGAGCGCTGCGCTCGATGCCTATTTTGAGCTGCTTTATGCGCGCCTCGATGCCTTTGGAGACGTCGGGGCGCTCGAGGGCATCCGCACCGTCTATGTTGGCGGCGGCACGCCGTCGCTGGCGGGGGAGCGTCTGGTAGAACTCGCCCGGCGTATCTCTGCGTGGTGTAAGCCCGTTGAGTTCACCTGCGAGGCCAATCCCGAATCGTTGACCGCCGAGCTTGCCGCTGCGCTTTCCAAGGTTGGTGTCACACGCGTCTCTCTGGGCGTGCAAACGCTCGATAACGCCGAACTTACCGCCATCGGCCGTATTCACGATGCTGATCGGGCGCTCGCTGCCATCATGACGGTTAAGGACGCTGGGCTCGATGTGTCGTGCGACCTTATGTGCGGTCTTCCCGGGCAGACCATCGTAAGCTGGCAGCGCACACTCGATGACGTGCTGGCGGCGGCGCCGCATCATGTATCGGTGTATCCTCTCACGCTCGAGGAGGGCACGCCGCTCTACCGCATGGCGTGCTGCGACGAGTCGCTCGAGCCCGACGAGGATTTTCAGGCTTCGTGTATGGACGCGACGCGTGAGCGTCTGGGTGCTGCCGGCTATCACCCGTATGAGGTTGCAAGCTACGCGCTCGACGGTCATGAGTGCGCCCACAATATTGCCTATTGGACCGGACAGGGCTATCTGGGCTTGGGTCGCTCTGCCGCCGGTATGCTCGACGCCGAGGATTTCGATCGCTTGGCCGGGCTGTATCCCGACGTGCCTGCTCGCGGCGATGCATATCGCGTGCGCTTGGTGCAACGCGACGATGCCGCGACGACGTTTGATGCCGAGTATCTGTCGCAGCGCGAGGCGGCGGCCGAGGATTTGATGCTCGCCTGTCGCATGACGCGTGGCATTGGCCCCGATCTGTTGGTTCGCTCGGCAAGCATGATCGCCGCAGATGAGTTGGCGGCGGCCTGTGACCGTGCGCTCGAGTTGGGCCTTGCCACTTGGGTGCCCGATCAAATTGAAGGACATGCGGGTCGCGTCATCTCGAAAGACGTTATCGCAGGTCGCGTCCGTGCTCGTTTAGCGCCCACCCACTTGGGCTGGCTCGATGGAAATGTGCTGTTCGAGCTGTTTTGGGGTCTAGCCTAGGCCGCTCGGGTAGAATTACCGCAATATATACGCTGCTGTGAGCAGGAGGTTGCCGCGCATGGCGACGATGAACGAAAAAGATTACTACGAGATTTTGGGTGTCTCCAAGGACGCCACCTCGCGTGATATACAGAAGGCCTTCCAGCAAAAGGCCCGCAAGCTCCATCCGGACGTCAACAAAGAACCGGATGCCGAGGAAAAGTTTAAAGAGGTTTCCGAGGCCTATGCCGTGCTTTCGGACGAGCAGAAGCGTGCGCGCTACGACGCCATGCGCTCGGGCAACCCCTTTGCCGGCGCTCCTACGGCTTCGCCCTATGGCGGCGGCTACGCCGGTAGCGCGGGCTATGGCAATCCCTTTGAGGGCGGCTTTCCCTTTGGTGGCGCCTGGGGCCAGCCGCGTCGCGGGCAGGCTGCCTATAATCCCGAGAACGGCGCCAACGTGGTCGTCGATATTAAGCTCGACGCCAAGGAGGCCAAGGGCGGTGCCCGCAAGACCGTTCGCTATACGCGCTTCGATACCTGTGGTCACTGCGGAGGCTCGGGTTCTGTCTCGTCCGAGCATGCACATACCTGTCCGAGCTGCGGCGGTCGCGGCCACATCGACGTCGACCTGTCCTTCCTGTTCGGTGCCGGCACGTTCCAGTCGGTCTGCCCCGAGTGCGGAGGTTCCGGTAAGGTCGTCGCCGACCCCTGTCCCGATTGCGGCGGCAGCGGGCGAACTCGTGTGACCTCCGAGCAGACAATTGAGTTTCCTGCCGGCACGCACGATGGCGACGAGGTCCGCATTAGCGGCATGGGTCACGCCGGCACCAACGGTGCCTCGGGCGGCGATCTGGTCGGTCGCGCTCATGTTGAGGCCGAGCGTCTGGAAGGCAAGGCCCGTACCGGTTTTTACCTGATGGGCATCGTGGCGCCGTTTTTGGTGCTGTCGGCCATCTCGGGCGTGTTCTCGGCCTTTGCCGTGATGTGCTTTATTCCGTTTGCCATGGGCTTGTTCATGGTGGTCTCGGACGGCGTGCTGCACCGCAGCCTGCTGTGGTGGAAGCGCGGCGTGATGCAGTTTGCCAACGGTTTTGCCAACGGATTTATGTTCGCGCTCGTGTCGGTTTGGTTTGCGAGCTGCTCGCAACGCGCCATGCTTTCGCCCTACGCAATGCAATAACATCTAGCCCTCTGTTTGCGGCCGGCCCAGCTTGGGTATAGGACGCACTGTGACAATAATGAAAGTCGGAAGGATTCGGTCGTGTCGGAAAATAGGGATTACTACGAGGTACTTGGCGTCGACAAGGATGCCGATGCGCGGACGATTAAGCGCGCGTTTCTAAAGAAGGCCCGTACCGTACACCCGGACGTTTCGGACGACCCCGAGGCCGAGGCCAAGTTCAAAGAGCTCAACGAGGCTTATTCCGTTCTTTCCGACGAGCAGAAGCGTGCTAACTACGACCGTTACGGCACCGCGGACGGCCCTGGTGGTTCGGGCTACGTCGATATCAACGATATCTTTGGCGGCATGGGCATGGACGACCTCTTCTCGTCGTTCTTTGGCGGCGGTGCCGGCGGTGGCGCCCGAAATCGCCGTGAGCGTCGTCGCGGCCGCGATATGGCGATCTCCCTTTCGGTGACCCTTGAGGAGGCGGCACTCGGTTGCAAAAAGACGATCAGCTATGACCGTCTTGCCCCCTGCGAGGATTGTAACGGCACCGGTAGGGCCGAGGGCGCACAGGAAAAGCAGTGCAGCCGCTGCCACGGCACAGGCTATGTCACGACGGTCCAGCGCTCGTTCCTGGGCCAGGTTCAGTCCTCTTCGCCTTGCCCCGACTGCCACGGTGAGGGCACGGTCATCGACCATCCCTGCGAGACCTGCGACGGTCAGGGCCGTACACCTTCGCACGAAAAGATCGACATCGATATCCCCGCCGGCGTTTCGACCGGTCGCCAGCTGCGCGTGAGCGGCTTTGGCGAGGCCGGCCTTCGCGGCGAACCTTCGGGTGACCTGATCGTCAACGTGCGCGTCGCCGACCACGAGCGTTTTAAGCGCAACGGTGACGACCTGTACCTCGTGAGCGATGTCTCGATTGCGCAGGCTGCGCTCGGCTGCGAGATCGAGGTCGAGGGTATCATGCCCGACGAGGTCGTTAAGGTGACGGTTCCCGCCGGCGCCCAGTACGGCGACACCGTGAGCGTCAATAATTACGGCATGCCGCGCATTGGCGGTGGCGGTTCGCGTGGTCGCCTGATCGTGCAACTGCGCGTGGTCGTTCCCACCAATCTTTCCAATAAGCAGCGCGAGCTGCTCCGTGCTTTTGCCGATGAGATGGGCGATGATGTCGCTTCCGGTAAGAAGTCGGTGACCGATCGCATTAAGAGCGCTCTCGACGATATCCTCGATTAAGGAGCCCGCGTGCTCGCACCCCATATTTCCGTCGTCAACCTCGGTTGCCGTGTCAACCGGGTTGAGTCTGACCGTATCACTGCCGATCTAATGCGCCTGGGCTTTGCAATGGTGGAGCCTCAGGATGCTGAGCTGATCGTCATTAACACCTGTGCCGTTACGGGCGAGGCCGAGGCCAAGACTCGTAAGGCCGTCCGCCATGCGCTGGCCTATCCAAGCGAGCCCTATGTGGTCGTGACCGGATGCGTGGTCAATTTGCACCCCGAGGAGCTATTGGAGCTTTCGGACCGCGTGATCGCCGAGCCGTCCAAGATCGATGTCGCCGAACGCGTCTGCGAGGTGCTGGGCGTTGAGTCCGATGACGTTCCCGCCTGCAGCGACGTCGAGGTGGTCGACGCACTCGGGCGCTCGCGTCTGGGCGTGAAGATCCAGGACGGCTGCAATCATCGTTGCACCTATTGCATCGTGTGGAAGGCCCGCGGCCCCGAGCGCTCCGTGCCGGTCGAGTCCGTGCTCGAGCAGGTTCGCGAGGCCCAGGAGGCCGGCGTGCCCGAGGTGGTGCTGACGGGCGTGAACCTGGGCGCCTACGATGGCAAGAGCGCGACTGACGAACACGTCGAGATCGATGAGCTGCTCGAGGCGATTATGGAGCGCACGTCCATTCCGCATGTGCGCATTTCCTCGGTCGAGCCCATGGATATCTCGGATCGCCTGCTTAAGGTCATGGCGCGCTATCCGCAGCGCATCTCCCCGTTTTTGCACCTGCCCGTGCAGTCCGGCTGCACCAGGACGCTGCAACGCATGGGCCGTCCCTATAGCGCCGAGACCTTCGAGGAGACGGTGCGCATGATTCGCGCCAAGTTGCCTCAGGCGTCCCTTTCGTGCGACGTCATCGTCGGTTTTCCGGGCGAGACGGACGAGGAGTTTGAGGAATCGCTGGCGCTGTGCCGCCGCGTGGGCTTTTCGCGTATGCACGTGTTCCGCTACAGCAAACGTCCCGGTACCCTTGCTGCCGATATGCCCGACCAGGTGCCGCCCGAGGTTATGGCCGAGCGCAGTCGTCGTATGCGAGCCACGGCGCAAGAACTCGCGATCGCCGACGCTCGCCGTCGCGTGGGAACCGTTGAACGCGCCGTGCTCGAGTATGGCGACAACCTGACGCTTGGTTCGTTCCATCATGCCCGTCTTGACGATACCCATGGACTCACAGCCCCGTGCCTGCTCGATGTTGCTATCATCGGAGTCGATGATTCCGGCTTGGTCCATGCACGCAGGGAGGTTCATGGAAGCCTCGAAGATTAGACTTACCGTTCCTGAGGGTATTGACCCCTCGCGCGTTTTGGGTGCCGGCGACGGCGTCCTACGTGCGCTGGAGAGCTTGGTTCGCGCCCACGTGGTCGCCCGTGGCGACAGCATCGCCGTGAGCGGTGACCCGGACGAGGTCGAGCTCGTGGCGCGCTTTTTCGAGTACGCTTTTCGCGAGGCGGCCGCCGGACGCACGCTGTCTGCCGACGATGTCTCTCGCTGCCTTGCCGTCTTGCGCGACGGTGAGCACGAGGCTACGTCGCTTCGCGACGACGTGCTGCTTTCGTATCGTGGTCGCGTCATTCGCCCCAAAACGCTCGGCCAAAAGCGCTACGTGGATGCCATCCGCTCGCATACCATCACGTTTGGTCTGGGTCCTGCCGGTACCGGTAAGACTTATCTGGCCATGGCGCTCGCCGTCGCCGCGCTCAAGCGTCACGAGGTGGGCCGTCTGATCTTGACGCGTCCGGTTGTCGAGGCTGGGGAGAACCTGGGCTTTTTGCCCGGTACCCTCGAGGAAAAGATCGATCCCTATATGCGTCCGCTCTACGACGCCCTTTTTGACATGATGGATCGCGAACGCACCGATGAACTTATGGAACGTGGCGTGATCGAGATCGCCCCGCTTGCCTACATGCGCGGCCGCACGCTGAGCGATGCCTTCGTGGTGCTCGACGAGGCGCAAAATACCACGCCCGAGCAGATGAAGATGTTTCTGACGCGCTTGGGCTTTAACTCCAAGTTTGTGATTACCGGTGACCTGAGTCAGCGTGACCTGGTGGGTCGTCGTGGCGGTCTTGCCGACGTTGAGCAGATTTTGGGCCGTGTCGACGATGTCGCATTTTCTCACCTCGAGCGTGCCGACGTCGTGCGCCATGCCTTGGTTGGGCGTATCGTCGAGGCATACGATGCCTATGATGATGTGCGCGAGAAGCGCGTACACGACCGAAAGGAGTCCCGTTGAGTGTATTGATCAGCAACGATGCCGAGCTCGATACGCTGCTCGATGCGCAGGAGGTAGAGCACATCTGCGAGGTCGTGTTTGCCGCCGAGGGCGTTGAGCGTGAAGTCGAGATTTCCCTTTCGTATGTCGATGAGGACGAGATGCACGAGCTCAACCACGAGTGGCGCGGTATCGACCGAACCACCGATGTCCTCTCGTTTGAATGTGACTCGGCCTTTGACGAGGATATTCCCGCCGACGAGACGCTCGAGCTCGGCGATATCATCCTGGCCCCGCAGGTCATTGCCCGTCAGGCCCCCGGCTTTGGCAATAGCCCTGCCGACGAGTGCCGCCTGATGCTCGTGCATGGCATGCTGCACCTGCTGGGGTATGACCATATCGAGGACGACGAGGCCGAGGTCATGGAGGCCCGCGAGGACGCCATCCTGCGCGATCTGGCGCTCGAGCGCGGCGAGGACCCCAAGCTGGTCCACGTCGGCCCCATTACCAACCACGCCCACGACTAGGAGCCGTCTATGATTCCCGGATCGAACAAGGACCATCCGTCCTTCTTAAAGTCGTTTTCCTACGCCATGGAGGGCTTCGTTACCGCCGTCAAGACCGAGCGCAATATTAAGGTCATGCTCGTGGCGGGCGTGTGCACCGTCATTGCCGGCTGCATTGTCGGCCTCGATATTGCCGAGTGGGCCACGGTTATTATCTGCTGTGGCCTGGTGATTCACGGCGAGCTGTGCAATACCGCTATGGAGGCGATTGTCGACCTGGCGACCCAGGAGCTCCATCCGCTGGCAAAGCGTGCGAAGGATATCGCCGCCGCCTCCGTATACGTACTTTCCATTACCGCCGCGATTGTGGGCTTGCTGGTATTTGCCCACGCGCTCGACTTTATTTAGAAAGGGATTTCCATGTCCGACAATATGCAGCCTATCGATGAAACTCTGGACGACGAGTCCCTGGATGCGGTGGATACCGAAGCGAACGAGGCCTATGAGGATGTCGAGGAGTTCGACCCGTTTGAGGACATGAGTGACGAGGAGCTCGACGCCCTGTGCGACGAGGACGATAGCCTCGCGGGCTTTGGCGACGTTGAGCCCGGTTTCCGCAGCGGCTTCGTGGCCCTGGTCGGCCGCCCCAACGCCGGCAAGTCCACACTGCTCAATGCCTGCTATGGCAAAAAGGTCGCCATCACCTCGCCAGTGGCCCAGACGACCCGCCGCCGCATGCGCGCCGTCGTCAACCGTCCCGGCTACCAGCTGGTCTTTGTCGATACCCCGGGTATCCATAAGCCTAAGGACGGCCTGGGGTCCGAGCTCAACAAGAGCGCGCTGTTCGAGTTGAACGATGTCGACGTCGTCGCGTTTTTGATTGATGCCACCAAGCCGATCGGCAGGGGAGACGCCTGGGTTGCCGAGCGCGTCAAGAACGCTCGTGCCAAGAAGGTCCTGGTGCTCACCAAGGCCGATGAGGCCGACCCCGCACAGGTCATGGAGCAGCTTAAGGCAGCCCACGAGCTCATGGAATATGACGACGAGATCGTGACGTCGTCGGTCAAGAACTTCAACGTCGATGCCTTTATCGAGACCGTTGCGCACTTTTTGCCCGAGGGCCCGCGTTGGTTCCCCGAGGACATGGGTACCGACGCTTCCGATGAGACGCTCGTTGCCGAGTTTGTGCGCGAGAAGGTCTTGCGCCGCACGCGTGATGAGATTCCGCACTCCGTTGGCGTAATCTGCGATGCGCTCGAGCAGACCAAGAAGGTGCTGCGCGTGCACGCCACCATTTACGTCGAGCGCGAGGGCCAAAAGGGCATCATCATCGGCAAGGGCGGCGAGATGATCAAGCATATCGGTATCGACGCCCGTCGCGATCTTGAGCGCATCTTTGGCACGCAGGTTTTTTTGGAGCTGGACGTGAAGGTCAAGGCCGGCTGGCGTGACGACGAGGCCCAGATTCGCCGCTTTGGCTACAACGCCGAGGAGTAAGGACTCGCGGCGCGCATGGCAGGCTCCCGGACATATCGCACGAAGGTGCTCGTCCTCGACAAGACGAAGCTCAAAGAGACGGACCTGATCCTGACGATGCTTGACGAGCGGGGTCGGCAGGTTCGTGCCGTGGCAAAGGGCGCCCGCAAACCCGGTGGGCGCCTGGCTGCGCGCTGCGAGCTGTTCTGTACTGTCGATATGCTGCTCGCGCATGGACGGTCGCTCGATGTGGTTTCCCAGGCCGAGCTTATGGAGGCGCCGCTCGGAGCTGCGCCCGATTACGAGACGACCTGCGCCGCAAGCGCGATCGCCGAGGTCGCGCGCGTGTGCTCGTTCGAGGACGCCGAGGACCCGTTTACCTTTGCCATCACGCAGCGGGCGCTTGCCCTGGTGGGCAGCGGGCTCGATACGGCACATACGGATCTACTTGTGGCGGCATATGTGTTTAAGCTGCTGTCGCATGTTGGCTATCGACCCGATTTTTCTGCCTGCGTGCTGTGCGGAGACCCCATGCTGTCGTATTTTTCGCCCCAGGCCGGCGGGCTCATGTGCGGCTCGTGCGCGTCGAGCGTTCCGGGTGCAGAGTTGGTATCGACCGGTGAGGTCGCATGGCTGCGCGCCCTCATGTCCCTGACCTTCGATGCGCTTTTGGCTGAGAGGATCGATCCCCATACTGCCGCTTTTTTGTTGGGGCTTTCGCATGTCTGGGCGGCAACACATGCCGATCAGCGCCTCCGTGCGATGGAATTCATGTTGGGTCGGTGATGATGCGCGGGCGCGGGCTGCTTGTGGTAACATACCGACCTGTTGGTACCTCGACCTTGGTTGCTCGCTCCACCGGCGGCTTCCCAGTCCGAGGCGAATCGAGTCGCCCGCGGGCGACGTAAAACGAAAGGTGAAACAATGACTGTTTCCAAAGAGCGCAAGGCGGAGCTGACTGCCCAGTTCGGTAACACCCCGGTCGACACCGGTAACCCCAAGGTTCAGGTCGCCATCCTGTCCGAGCGCATCAAGGAGCTGACCGAGCACATGAAGTCCCACCAGAAGGACTTCCACACCCGTCGCGGTCTGCTCATGCTCGTCGGCCGTCGTCGTCGTCTTCTCTCCTACATCAAGAAGAACGACATCGTCGAGTACCGTGAGCTCATCAAGGCTCTGGGCATCCGCGACAACATCCAGTAGGATTTGTACATGCTAAGAGCGTCCTGCGCAGCGGGGCGCTCTTTTTGTGTAAGGGCGTGAACAATCACGCTCTGAAGCGTGGCGGGGGCAGGGGGCCCGCGTCACATGAGAAGCCCGCAGGCAAGGGGCCTGTGGGGTAAAGGAGAACAATGACACTCGTATCCAAGACCTTTGAGCTGTACGGCAAGACCTACACCTTTGAGTCGGGCGAGCTTGCCAAGCAGGCTACCGGCGCGTGCCTGGTCAAGCAGGGCGACACCACGATGCTCGACACCGTGGTCGTCTCCAAGGAGCGCAAGAACTACGACTTCTTCCCGCTGACCGTCGACTTCAACGAGAAGATGTACGCCGCCGGCCGCATCCCGGGTGGTTACCTCAAGCGTGAGGGCCGTCCCAGCGAGAAGGCCACGCTTACCGCGCGCATGATCGACCGTCCGATTCGCCCGAGCTTCCCGGACGGCTTCCGCAACGAGGTGCACATCGTCGCCACCTCGCTCGTCGCCGACCAGGTCAACCCCTTCGACGTCATCAACGTCATGGGTGCCTCTCTGGCCATGACGCTTGGCGGCGTGCCCTTCGAGGGCCCGCTTGCCTGCGTGCGCATCGGCCGTAATGTGGAGACCGGCGAGTTTATCGTCAACCCCACCTACGAGGAACGTGAGAACTCCGATCTGGACCTGGAGCTGGGCGGCTCTGCCGACTTCATCTCGATGGTCGAGGCCGGCGCCGAGGAGATCTCCGAGGACGACATGCTCGCCGCCATGAAGTTTGGCCAGGAGGCCCTTGCTGCTTTCTGCCAGGCTCAGGACGAGTTCGTCGCCGAGTGGGAGCAGGTCAACGGCCCCATCGTCAAGAAGGAGTACCCGCTCGACCAGCCCGTCGAGGAGGTCCAGGAGCGCATCTTCGCCCACTACGACGAGATGGCGGCCGCCCTTCGCGATGCCGACAAGCTCTCCCGTATCGGTAAGGTCGAGGCTCTGAAGGAGTCCATCCGCGCCGAGTTCACCGATGAGGAGCAGGCCACTTGGGAGCGCGAGATTCCCGTGGCGCTTAAGAAGCTCGAGAAGAAGGCCATGCGTACCATGGTCGTCGAGACCGGTGAGCGCGTCGATGGCCGTGCTGCCGATGAGATTCGCCCCATCATGGTGAAGGACAACTACCTGCCGCTCGTTCACGGCTCCGGCCTGTTCCAGCGCGGTCAGACCCAGGTGCTCTCCGTCCTGTCGCTCGGTATGCTCAACGAGGGCCAGCGTCTGGATACCATCGAGCCCACCGAGGGCAAGCGCTACATGCACCACTACAACTTCCCGCCGTTCTGCACCGGCGAGACCGGTCGCATGGGCAGCCCCAAGCGCCGTGAGATCGGCCACGGCAACCTGGCCGAGCGCGCTCTGCTCCCGGTGCTCCCCGACGAGAACGAGTTCCCCTACGCCATCCGCGTCGTCTCCGAGGTCATGGAGTCCAACGGCTCCTCTTCGATGGCTTCGACCTGCGGCTCCACGCTCGCCCTTATGGACGGCGGCGTGCCCATTAAGCGCCCGGTCTCCGGTATCGCCATGGGTCTGATCCAGGAGGAGGGCAAGACCGTGGTCCTGTCCGATATCCAAGGTCTCGAGGACTTCCTGGGCGACATGGACTTTAAGGTCACCGGCACCACTGAGGGCATCACCGCCCTGCAGATGGACAACAAGGCCACCGGTCTTACCTTCGACATCCTGGCCCGCGCCCTGCAGCAGGCCAAGGAGGGTCGCGCCTTCATCCTGCAGAAGATGCTCGATGTGATCCCCGAGCCGCGCCATACCACGCGCAGCACCGCTCCGCGCATCGTCTCCATCCAGGTCCCGACTGACAAGATCCGCGACGTCATCGGTTCCGGCGGTAAGGTCATCCGTGGCATCCAGGACGAGACCGGCGCTTCGGTCGACATCCAGGAGGACGGCACCGTCTTTGTCGGCGGCACCGGCGAGTCCGTCGACCAGGCTGTCGAGCGTATCAAGCTCATCATCAAGGTTCCCGAGCCGGGCGAGGAGTACACCGGTCGCGTGGTCTCCATCCAACCCTTCGGCGCCTTCGTGAACCTGCTGCCCGGTAAGGACGGCCTGCTGCACATCTCCCGCGTTGCCAAGGGCCGCGTGGAGAAGGTCGAGGATGTCCTCAATGTGGGCGACGAGGTCAAGGTCGTCGTCATCGAGGTCGACGATCGCGGCAAGATCTCGCTCGATCGTCTGGATAAGCCCGAGGCCCCGGCTCGCGCCGAGGGTACCTCCGAGGGCGACGGCGAGCACTTTCAGCGTCGTGAGCGTCTGCGTCGTGAGCGCTCCGAGCGCAGCGACCGTCCGCGCCGTCCCGGCGACAACGGAGGCCGCAAGCCTCGCCGTCACCACGACGCCGAGTAACAGCTAAACATAAGCAGCTCAACAAGGGCGACTCCTAAGGGGGTCGCCCTTTTGCTTGCGCCCGGGAGGGCCGCATATGAAGTTTCCTGCTCTACAGTCCTGCGCAAGACGGAAAGCACATTAAGTGCTTTCCTTTGCGTGCGGAACTCGCGATAAACTTCATATACGGCCCTCCCGGGCGCAAGCAAAAGGGCTGGTTAATGCCGCTCGCTATTTAGTTAGACGGTCTATTCAGTAGTCAGATTTCAGATCTGTAGATAGCCGCAGCAGCATCTTCCAGATAAAACCGACCAAAATAAACCTGTCTTGTTTTGGCAGGTTTCCCGTGGGGCGGGCACTGATGAAGTTTATCGCGAGTTCCGCACGAACAGGAGGCCACTTAATGTGGCCTCCGTCGTGAGCAGGACTGTAGAGCAGGAAACTTCATCAGTGCCCGCCCCACGGGAAACCGGCGGGATAGACCGGCTCAGATGGGGCTTTGATGCATGGGTGGTCTGTTGGTGGGCAAATGGGTATCATACTGTGGTTACTGCATCGACTCTGTGATGCATGTTTGTACGTTCCCGGCGGTCGGTTTGCCAGAAGCGCCCCGTCGGTTGTTCCAGACCCGTTTCGAAGAAAGGAAACCACACGAACCTATGGCAGCTAAAAAATCATCTCCCTTGAAGATCATTCCGCTCGGCGGCCTTGACGGCATCGGCAAGAACATGACGGTCTTCGAGTGCGGCGACGACATGGTGCTCGTCGACGCCGGCCTCATGTTCCCCGACGACTCCCAGCCCGGTATCGACCTGGTACTTCCCGACTACACCTATGTCCTGGAGAACGAGGAGAAGCTCCGCGGCATCGTCGTCACCCACGGCCACGAGGACCACACCGGTTCGCTTCCGTACCTGCTGCAGGACCTCAACAACAAGGTGCCCATCTTCTCGAGCAAGCTGACGCTCGGTTTTATCGAGGGCAAGCTCTCCGAGTTCCGCATTCGCGCACCTAAGTTCCGCGAGGTCAAGGGCGGAAGCCACGTCAATCTCGGTGGCATCTCGCTCGACTTCTTCTCCATGACGCACTCCATTCCGGGTGCTTTGGGCGTGTTTATTCGCACTAACCAGGGCACCGTTATGCACACGGGCGACTTTAAGCTCGACCAGACGCCCATCGACGGCGTCACGCCCGACTATGCCGCCATCAGCCGTTTTGCCAAGCAGGGTATCGATCTGCTGCTTTCCGACTCCACCAACGCCACGGTTCCCGGCTTTACCAAGTCCGAGGCCGAAGTCGGCCCCAACCTGCTGCACGCCATCAAGAACGCCCCGGGCCGTGTGTTCGTCGCGTCGTTCTCGAGCCACATCCATCGCCTGCAGCAGATCTGCGACGCCGCTCGCAAGTGCGGCCGCAAGGTCGTCGTGACCGGACGTTCCATGCTCACCAACACCCGCGTGGCGCGCGAACTGGGCTACCTCAACATCGACGATGCCGATATCCTCGATGCCTTCGATATCGATAACCTGCCCGATGACAAGATCGTCGTCATGTGCACTGGTTCTCAGGGCGAGCCGCTGTCGGCCCTGTCCCGCATGGCCAACGGCGAGCACAAGACGCTTTCCATCCACGAGGGCGATACCGTCATCCTCTCGGCAACTCCCGTCCCCGGCAACGAGAAGGCCGTCCAGCAGGTCGTCAACAGCCTGGCCAAGCTTGGCTGCGACGTCTGGGATAAGTCTCGCGCCCTCGTCCACGTCTCGGGTCACGGCAGTCAAGAGGAGCTCAAGCTCCTGATGGCCATGGCCAAGCCCACCTACTTTATGCCGGTTCACGGCGAGGCCGTTCACCTGCGCGCCCATGCCCAGCTCGCCCGCAAGATGGGCCTTAAGGACGATCACATCTTTATCCTCGATAACGGTGACACGCTCGAGATGCGCGGCGGTATCGTCAAGCGCGGTGCGCCCGTCGAGTCCGGCGTCGTCTATGTCGACGGTCTTCGCATCGGCGACACCGACCCCATCGTCCTGCGCGATCGCCAAAAGCTCGCCAACGACGGTATGGTCACGGCCGTTGCCATCGTCTCGCTCAAGCACAAGAAGATCGAGGCTATCGAGTTCTCGGGCCGCGGTGTTTCGTTTGCCATCGACGATCAGTTCTCCGAGGATGCCTCCGCAGCCATCATGAAGACGATCGAGAAGGGCAAGTTTAGCTTTACCAGCAGCGGCTCCGATGCCATTCGCAAGGCCGTGCGCGATTCGCTCTCCAACTTCATTTGGAGCCGTACGCGCACCCGTCCGATGATCATCCCGGTCGTCATGGAGGTTTAGTTTGGCGCGCGGATCTGCACAAAACGCCAAAGGCAATAAGGCCAACAACCAACCGGCATCTGCTAAGGGTGCCGGTTCCCATCTTCGTGCCAATAAGGGCCACGAGTCCGAGTTCGATGAGTTCGAGCCCCTGGTCGAGCCTTCGGCCAATCGCGATATCGCCGGCGTGGTCATTGCCGTTTTGGCGATTGCGTCCTTCATTGCCGTGATTTCCCCGGCAACAGCACCTGTGACAGCTGCGGTTGCCGGTTTCTACCATCTTGGCTTTGGCCTGGGCGCCTACGTGCTGCCGATCGTCATCTTGCTGTTTGCCGCCACGCTCTTTTTGGGTGAGGACTCGCCGCTCAATATTCGCTCGGTCGCGGGTGGCGCCGTGGTCTTTGTGGCCATTGTCTCTATCCTGTCGCTGATGGTGCCGGGTACGACCGACTCGTGCGACCTCATGTTTACGCCGCAGAACCTTTCCGTCTCGGGCGGCTACATTGGCGCCTTTATCGCAAGCGCCTTGCAAAACGCCCTGGGTAAACCTATTGCCATGGTTGTCTTGCTGGGGCTTGTCGTCGTTGGCCTGGTCATTATCGGCTTTTCGGTGGGCGGCGTTTTGCGCTCCGCACGCGATCGCGCTGCCGATTTTGCCGAGCGTCGTCGTGCCGATGTCAATGCGAGCCCGTGGGGCGATGAAGAGGCCCTGTCGGTTCCCGGCGTCGCCCGTCCGCACCTGAGCATTCTGCGCCAGAAGGGAACTGACGCCGCCGTGACCACGGTCATGGGTGGCGATGTTGATCCTGTTTTGGATGACGACGAGGACGATGACCCGTTTGTCGACGTGTCCGAGGCCGTGGAGGCCGAGCGCGCCAAGACCACGCTGCTGCCGCGCCGTCATGCCAAGAAGGGCAAGGCCGCTCCCAAGCTCAACACGAGCGAGTCCGACCCGTCTTGGTCCGATAGCGAAATCGAGCTCACCGAAGGCGATGACGAGGACGACGAGTCTCCGCTCGAGACCGCCAAGACAACCTTGCTGCCGCGTCGCCGTGCCAAGGCAGGACAGGTCACCGGACAGTTTTCGATGGAAGACGACCCGGACAAGGCCGACGAGTCCGAACCGCCGTTTGCCGTGAATCCCGTTTCGGCAGCTCCGCAGATCCCCGACTTCCTAAAGCATCCCAAGGTTGCTGATGCCTCCAGCTCTACGGCTTCCGCTGCTCCTGTTGCGGCCGGCGATGGGGGAGCGGACGGTACTACTGCCGATGCCGAGGGCGATCAAGAGGACGGCCTCAAGCTCCCGCCGCTCGATATCTTGCACGCCAACCCGCAGTCGGCGTCCTCCGCGTCTTCTGATAAGGAGCTGGAACAGACTGCCGAGTCGTTGCAGTCCACCTTGCTTGAGTTTGGCCGTAGCGCCCGCGTTGTCGGCTGGATTGCTGGCCCCACGGTCACGACCTTTAAGCTGCAGCCCGGTGAGGGCGAGCGCGTGAGCAAGATCTCGAGCCTCGAGGACGATATCGCGCTTTCGCTTGCCGCCCAGTCGGTGCGCATCTTCGCGCCGATCCCCGGCACCTCGCTTGTTGGTATCGAGATTCCCAATCGCAAGCGTCAGAACGTCAACCTGGGCGACGTGCTTCCCTATGTGAAGGGCGGTCCGCTCGAGCTTGCTATCGGTCGCGATGCCGAGGGCACGCCGGTTGTCGCCGACCTCGCCAAGATGCCCCACCTGCTTATCGCCGGTACCACTGGTTCGGGTAAGTCGGTCATGATTAACTCCATCATCACGACCTTGCTCATGCGCACTCTTCCCGAGGACGTTCGCCTGATCATGGTCGACCCCAAGCGCGTCGAGCTAGCGGGCTATAACGGCCTGCCGCATCTCTATGTGCCTGTGGTGACTGAGCCCAAGCAGGCTGCCAGTGCACTGCAATGGGCCGTGTCCGAGATGGAGCGTCGTCTAAAGGTCTTCGAGCGCCTCAACGTTCGCAAGATATCGACGTATAACGATAAGCAGGCAGCCGGCGAGTTTGAACACTACGATAACCCGCCGCAAAAGATGCCCTATCTGGTCATCATCATCGACGAGCTTTCGGACCTGATGATGGTCGCCGGCAAGGATGTCGAGGCCTCGATCGTCCGTATCGCCCAGCTGGGCCGTGCCGCCGGTATTCACCTTATCGTGGCTACGCAGCGCCCCAGCTCTAACGTGGTGACGGGCCTTATTAAGGCCAACATCACCAACCGTATCGCCTTTAACGTGGCTACGGGCATCGATTCCCGCGTCATTATCGACCAGATGGGCGCCGAAAAGCTTACTGGTTTGGGCGACATGCTGTTCTCCAAGGTCGACTGGGGCAAGCCCCGCCGTATCCAGGGCTGTTTTGTCTCGGACGACGAGATCAACGAGATCGTCGAGTTCGTTAAGTCGCAAAGCGAGCCCGACTACCACGAGGAGATCCTGTCTGCCGTGGCGCCTGCTTCCATGTCCATGGCTGGTGGTGGCGGCATTGTTCGCATGGGCGTTGCCGAGCCGCAAGATGACGACCCGCTTATCTGGGAAGCCGCCCATATTGTGGTGGAATCGCAGCTGGGCTCCACATCTGGCCTGCAACGCCGCCTCAAGGTTGGCTATGCGCGCGCCGGGCGTATTATGGACATGCTGGAAGAAAAGGGTGTCGTCGGCCCGCCCGACGGTTCCAAGCCGCGCGAGGTCCTGCTGGACGAGGAGGGGCTTGCCGCGCTGGAGTCTGTCGACGCCGAGATGGCACGTGAAGATCGTGAGTTTGGAGGATTCTGATGGCTGCACGCTTTGGTGTCATGCTGCTCGAGCAGCGTCGCCGGATGGGCCTTTCCATCCAGCAGGTCGCCAACACCATCAAAATCAGGCCGCAGATCATCGAGTTTTTCGAGACCGGTAACTTTGCATCGATGCCCCCGCGCGGCTATGCGCAGGGTATGATTTCGAGCTACGCTCGCTTTTTGGGCCTCAATCCGCGCGAGGTCGTCAACGCTTATTTTGATGACCTCATGGCATATGAACGCGAGACCTCGCAGCAGGGCGGTCGTTTTCAGGATGCTGCCGGCTACGTTAACTCGCGTTCGTCGGTCGATAAAGGACGCTTTCTGATGGTTCAGGGTGGTCGCTCGACGCGGTACGGCCAGCGTCCTCCGCAGGCGGGTTATATCACCGAGACGGGCTCCAGTGAGGAGATTCGTTCTCAGCGTGATCGCTTTCGCAGTACGCCCATGCCGGATGACCGTGCGCTTCCCGCCGCTCGCGGGTTGAGTCGCGATCCTCGCGCCGGTTACGGCGACGGAGGCTACTCCGGTCGTGGCTATCGCGGAGTTTCTGCCGGGCGTTCCCGCGGTGGATATGCCGACGCCGATACCACGCAGGTGACGCCGCGCCTTCGTTCGCAATCGCAGCCTTACGGCCAGCGCTCTTCGGCGCCTCTCTCTGACCAGCGTGACTATCAGAACCGTGGCGAGCTTGCGCCGCGTTCGGGCCAGCGTGGCTCGCAGCGCCAGGGCGGCTATCGTGGGCGTCCCGATAACGGCCCCGGCCGCATGCCTCAGGTAAACGGTCGTGGCGGCTCCAATCGCGCACGCAGCGGTGGGCGCGTCTCCCAGAACAACGGACTCGATCCGCGTATCGTTTACGCTGGCATCGGTGCCGTAGTGCTTTTGCTGATTTTGCTCATCGTGGTCCTTCTGCGTGGCTGCGGCTCTCCTGCACCCGAGTCGACGCCCGAGACGCCCGCGGCCACCAAGGCGACGACCAAGAAGTCTTCCAAGAAGACCGAATCCGTTGACGAGGATGAAGGCACCGACGAGGCGACTGATTCTGCCGATTCGGACGCCGCCAAGGCGACGGCGAAAAAGGAAGAGGACGAGGTCATCAAGGTCAAGGTCTCCGTTGCCAAGGGCAAGACCGCCTGGATTGAAGTCAAGGTCGACGGTAAATCGGTCTATGGCGCCCAGGCGACAGGTCCCTTTGAGCAGGAGTACACGCCCGAGTCCTCGATCGAGATCACCACGTCCAAGCCCTCCGACGTCACGGTTACCAAGAACGGTGAAAAGGTCCGCTATGACACCAAGACATCGGGCGTGGCGCGCGTGACCATTACCGTTCCCAAGAAGGAGACCACAGACTCCAAGGACGGCGAAAGTACCGACGGCACCGATACTGCTAACGGCACCGACGCCCAGTCTGCCGACGGCACCGACCCCCAGTCTGCCGACGGCACCGACACGGCATCCGACGGGCAGACAGCGAACGGTTCAGATGACTATTCGTACGACAGCTACTAAGGCTCCCCGTACCGAAAGGAAGTACCATGGCTAAAGATTCCAGCTTCGACGTTGTGTCTGAGGTCAATATGCAGGAGGTCGATAACGCTTTCCAGCAGACCACCCGAGAGATCTCTCAGCGCTATGACCTTAAGGACTCCGGCGCCACCATCGAGCTTTCGAAGGGCGATAAACTCTTTACGATCAATGCTCCGGCCGATTTCGTCTCCAAGCAGATCATCGACGTGCTGAGCTCTAAGCTTATCAAGCGCGGTATCGACCTTAAGGCTGTCTCTTGGGACGCCCCGCAGGCAGCTTCGGGCGGTACCGTGCGCGTGCTCGGCCATATTGTCGAGGGCATCGACCAGGCGACCGCCAAGAAGATCAATAAGGACATCAAGGATCAAAAGCTCAAGGTCAAGGTGACCATCGAGGCCGATAAGCTGCGCGTTTCCTCGGCTTCTAAGGACGCGCTTCAGACGGTGATCCAGTTCCTGCGCGACCAGGACTACGGCCAGCCGCTGCAGTTTACCAACTACCGCTAATTTACTCGAAAGGACCGTTCTCCAACATGGATACTCCGTTGGGTTCTGTACTCTACATCACGCTTGGCTGCGCCAAGAACGAGGTCGATACCGACCGCATGCGTTCGCTGCTGACCGCTGCGGGCTACGAGGAAGCGTTCGATCCGCAGGATGCCGATATCGCTATCGTCAACACGTGCTCGTTTCTTGCCTCGGCGACGTCCGAGAGCATCGAGACCACGCTCGAGCTCGCTAACGAGGTGCAGGACGGCGTTCGCGGCTGCCCCATCGTCATGTGTGGTTGCGTGCCGTCTCGTTACGGCGATGACCTGCCCGACGAGCTTCCCGAGGTCGCGGCCTTTGTGAAGGCCGATGAGGAAGACGGTATCGTCTCTGTCATCGATGGCGTACTGGGTGTGGAGCGCGAGATTGCCGCCTATATCCCGCAGGTCAAGCGTACCGTCGAGGGCGCTGTTGCCTACGTCAAGATCTCCGATGGCTGCAATCGTTTTTGCAGCTTCTGCATGATCCCCTACATTCGCGGTCGCTATCATTCGCGCAATGCCGAGAGCATTATCTCCGAGGTGCGTGACCTGGTTGCCGGCGGTGTGCGCGAGATCGTGCTGATCGGCCAGGACACGGGTATTTGGGGCACCGACTTTGCCGACGAGGACGTCGCCGAGGGCTCGCCGCGCAATCTGGCGCAGCTGCTGCGTGCCGTCGCTGAGGCCGTGCGCCCGCACAATGTTTGGGTCCGCGTGCTCTATCTGCAGCCCGAGGGCATGACCGACGAGCTTATCGAGACGATTCGCGATACGCCCGAGGTGCTGCCCTATATCGATATCCCCGTGCAGCACTGTGACGCGCGCATCCTTAAGGCCATGCGTCGCTCCGGTTCGCGCCAGGAGCTCGAGGATCTGTTCCGTGATCTTCGCGAGCGCATCCCCGGGATCGTGATTCGCTCCACGGCCATGGTCGGCTTCCCGACCGAGACCGACGACGAGTTCCGTGACCTTATCGACTTTATGGACACCGTCGGCTTTGACTACACGAGCGTCTTTGCCTACTCGCGGGAGGAGGGTAGCCTGGCCGCTAAGATGGACGGACAGGTCGATGAGGAGGTCAAGCTCGAGCGAGCCCAGGAGGCCATGGACCTGGCCGAGTCGCTCGGTTTTGCCGCTACGGCAGCTCATGTGGGCGAGCGCGCCCAGGTTATCGTCGATGGCATCGAGGAGACTGAGGACGGCGCCGAGCTGATCGGTCACGCCTGGTTCCAGGCTCCCGATTCCGATGGCGCGGTGCATCTGGACGCCAGCGAGGCGTCCGTGGGCGATATTCTGACGGTCGAGTTTACCGATAGCTTCTGCTATGAGCTTATCGGTCATGTTGTGGAGTAGGAGAGCGTCGTGGCAAACGAGAGTAATAAGGAACTGACGAGTGTTTGGACGCCCGCCAACATCGTGACGTGCGTTCGCATCGTCTTTATCCCGGTGTTCATGATCGTTTCGGCCCTGTCTCACGCGAGCGTTGCCGGTACGGACTGGAGCACCTTCGACGGCCCGCTCGCCGCCGCTGCCTTCATTTTGTATGTGATCCTGTCGTGCACCGATAAGGTCGACGGCTATCTGGCGCGCTCGCGCAACGAGATCACTGATTTCGGCAAGTTCTTGGACCCCATCGCCGATAAGCTGCTCGTGTTCTCGGCCCTGCTGCTGTTCCTTGATTTTGGCGCGGTGACCGTGTGGTCCGTGTTCATCATCCTGTTCCGTGAGCTGCTGGTGAGCGCCCTTCGCATGGTCGCGAGTGCTGCCGGTGTAGTCGTTGCCGCCGATAAGCTCGGCAAGTACAAGACGGCGACCACGATGGTCTCCATCTGCGGCTATCTGTGCGTCTTTGCGATGGCCGGCCTCCAGTTTGGGCCTGCGGAGCTGTTGCTCGGTGTCTATGGCGTCTCACGCTTCCTGTACGCTGTTGCCGTTGTCCTGACCGTTATCTCGGGCGCCCAGTACTTCTGGAACTGCCGCAAGATCGTCTTTTCGGTCTAGGTCCTGGTGGGTATGACGGAGTCTTATTTGCAGATCGCTGCAAACAACGAGGAGCTGGCGCGCGATATTGTCGAGCGCGCGAGCGCTCGGGGCGTGACGGTTTCGACGGCGGAGTCGCTGACGGCGGGCATGATCGCCTCGACGATTGCCGATATCCCGGGTGCCTCGGCGGTGCTTCGTGGCGGCGCGGTGACCTATTGCGATGAGATCAAACATCGCGTGCTCGGCGTCGAGCAGGAAACGCTCGATCGGTTTAGCGCCGTGTCGCACCAGACGGCGCGTGAGATGGCTGCGGGCTCGCTGGACCTCTATCAGAGCGATATAGCCGTGAGCGCAACGGGTTACGCTGGGCCCGGTGGTGGCACCGAGCAGGACCCCGCCGGTACGTTCTATATTGGCTGGGCGTATCGCGCGGCCGATGGGGGAGCGCCGGTTGTCGAGTCTGCGCGCTGTCATTACGAGGGCGATCGGTCGTGCATTCGTGCCCATGCGGTCGCGGAGGCTTTGGGACGCATTGTCCGCGTGCTCAATTCTATGGAATAGACGTGGTTTAAGGGGCCTTAGGGCCCCTTAATTGTGGAGATAGGGACCTTTGATCGGAATTACGTTTGCGCTGGTACATGACATAAACTTGTACGAATACCTGTATTTGTGATTGGCCTGGTCAAGCGTTTGGTCGGTGATTGGTCGGCGTTTGGTCGGATTTTGGAATGGTCGGGTGCATATGATGAATCTGAACGGTTGACCACGAACAGCCGTTCGTTTATTATCGTTTCAGGTTGTTAAGAGGAGGGCTATTCATGGCCAAGAATTCAGGTCCCGTACGTACCGTTCATGCACGCACGACGGGTAAAGAGCGCGACGAGATGATCGCCACCACCAAGGCCGAGATTGAGAAGAAGTTCGGCCAGGGCTCTATTATGAGGTATGGCGACGGCGGTCCCGAGCTCGAGGTCGAGGCTATTCCGACGGGCTCTCTGGCGCTCGATGCCGCCTTGGGTATCGGCGGCGTTCCGCGCGGCCGTATCGTCGAGATTTATGGCCCCGAGTCCTCCGGTAAGACGACGCTTTCGCTCGAGATCCTTGCAGAAGCGCAGGCCATGGGTGGTGTCGTTGCATTTATCGATGCCGAGCACGCGCTTGATCCCACCTATGCTGCGCGCATCGGCGTCGATATCGACGAGGTCCTGATTTCCCAGCCCGACACAGGCGAGCAGGCGCTCGAGATCGTCGATATGCTTGTGCGCTCCGGTGCCATCGACGCCATCGTCGTCGACTCTGTTGCCGCCTTGACTCCGCGTGCCGAAATCGAGGGCGAGATCGGTGACACGACGGTGGGTCTGCAGGCTCGCTTGATGAGCCAGGCGCTCCGCAAGCTTGCCGGCTCGCTTGCCAAGTCCAACACGACCTGCATCTTCATTAACCAGTTGCGCGAGAAGATCGGCGTCATGTTCGGCAACCCCGAGACCACCACGGGCGGCCGCGCACTCAAGTTTTTCTCTTCCGTGCGAATCGATATTCGCAAAATCGATACCATCAAGCTCAAGGACGAGGTTATCGGCAATCGCGTGCGTGCCAAGGTCGTTAAGAACAAGGTGGCCGCTCCGTTCCGCTCGGCTGAGTTTGACATCATGTATGGCACCGGCATCTCCAAAGAGGGCTCGATTCTGGATATGGCCGTCGAGTGCGGCATCTGTAAAAAGATGGGGTCCTGGTTTGCCTATGGCGAGGATAAGCTCGGCAACGGTCGCGAGGCCGCCAAGACGTTCCTGCGCGAGCACCCCGATTGCGCCGACGAGATCGAGCACAAGGTTCGCCTTGCCTGCGGTCTTGAGTATGACGATGATGCCCCCTCCGAGGTTGAGCTGACCGATCAGCCCGCCCCCGAGGAGTTTGATGAGCTGTACGCCATCGATGGCTCCGCAATGCTCGACGATGACGACGAGTAGCGGATGCCGACATGTCGTATACGGTGACCGAGGCCACGGTCGTCTTTCCCGATAAGAAAGCGGCCTCCTCGTTCTCGAGCGGTTATGCGTCTAAAAAGCCCTGTGCGCATATCGATTGCGATCTTGAGGGCGGTTACGAACGTTCCATTTGGATTCCCGTGCGCGTGGCGCGCCTGTACGTTAAGAACCGCCCCGATCTTCCCTGTGATTGGGATGACTTTCGCGAGGCGGTGCAGCTTATCGAACGCAAATGTGCACTCACCATGGTGACCGAGATGCTTTCGCGCCGCGATCATGCCACGGGCGAGGTGCGCGATAAGTTGGCGCGCTATGGCTTTCGACAGCCCGCGATCGATTTTGCGGTTGCTCGAGCGACCGAGTATCGGTTTTTGGACGAGAACCGTTTTTGCTCGTACTTTATCGAAGAGCGCAAACGTCGCGGCTGGGGACAGCGCAAGATCGAGGTTGAGCTCAAGCGTCGTCATGTCGTGCTTGACGATATCCCCGGGTATCCCGAGGCATATTTTGCCGTGGATGACGACTTGGCCCGCGCTTCGGCCTTGCTCGCTAAACGTCGCGTCCCCGAGGTCCGTGCATTCGAAAAGCTCGTCAGATTCTTGATGGGTAAGGGTTTTTCGTATCACATCGCCGCCGATGCCGTTAAGGCACGTCTCGATGCCTTAAGCGAGGAGTGTGCCGTGTAAGCGTGCACCTGTTACGCCCCTGCCGTTCACCGCTCGATTGGCGCCGTGCCGGGTGCGTTTATTTGACAGTTGTTGCGGTTCAACGTAGGATAAATACCGTCATTTGCTTTGTGATATGTGCTCATCTGTGATGAGTTTGTTTATATGTTTATCTGTATCCGACCCGCATAAGCTGTGCCCATATTACTCAAATGTCGCGAGCCGTTCGTAAGGACGGTTCGCTTTGCTGTGTAACGAATCCATAAAAAGGAGTGAGCATGCCTATCATTGCAGCGCTCGTTGGCCTCGTTTTGGGTGCCATCGCCGCCATTGCCTACATGCGCACCGCCAAGCAGGGCAGTCTTCACGAGGCCGACGAAAAGATTCAGTCGGCACACGCGCAGGCAGAGTCCCTGATCGGTGATGCAAAGCGTCAGGCCGAGACCCTCAAAAAAGAGGCTCTGCTCGAGGCTAAGGAAGAGATCATCAAGAACAAACAGGCCGCCGAGGCCGAGGACAAGCAGCGTAAGAGTGAGATTCGCACGCTCGAAAACCGCGTGATGCAGCGCGAGGAATCGCTCGATCGTCGCAACGATGCGCTCGATAAGCGCGAGCACCAGCTGTCCAGCCAGGCTGGCCAGGTCGAGAAGCGCTCTCGCGAGCTTGAGGAGCTCTGCGCCAAGCAGACTTCCGAGCTTGAGCGTATTGCCGACCTTACGCGCGAGGACGCTCACAAGGAGCTGCTCGACAAGGTCCGCGGCGAGGTTACCCACGAGGCGGCCACCATCATCCGTGAGTCCGAGCAGCAGGTCCGCGCCGAGTGCCACAAGACCGCCCAGGAGATTCTCTCCTTGGCGATTCAGCGTTGCGCCGCAGACCATACCGCCGAGGTCACCGTCACTTCCGTTCATATTCCCTCCGATGACCTCAAGGGTCGCATCATCGGTCGCGAGGGTCGCAACATCCGCACCTTTGAGCAGGTGTCCGGCGTCAACCTCGTGATTGACGACACCCCCGAGACCGTCGTGCTTTCGAGCTTCGATCCAGTCCGTCGTGAGACTGCCCGCGTGGCGCTCGAGAACCTCATTGCAGACGGCCGTATTCACCCCGCCCGCATCGAGGAGATGTATCACAAGGCCGCCGACTTGGTTCAGCAGCGTGTGCGCGAGGCTGGCGAGCAGGCCGCCTTCGATACCGGTATCCACGATCTGCACCCCGAGATCGTCAAGACCCTGGGTGCTCTTCGCTACCGCACCTCGTTTGGTCAGAACGTGCTGCAGCACTCGCTTGAGGTCTCCGACCTGTGCGGCGTTATGGCCTCCGAGCTTGGTCTGGACGTTGTGACCGCCAAGCGTGCCGGTCTTCTGCACGACTTGGGCAAGGCCATCGATCACGACGTTGAGGGTCCTCATGCTGTGATTGGCGCCGAGCTTGCCCGCCGTTATGGCGAGAAGCCCGTCATCGTCCACGCGATCGAGGCCCATCATGCCGATGTCGACCCCAACACGGTGCTCGACGTTCTGGTCCAGGCTGCCGATGCCGTCTCCGCTTCTCGCCCCGGTGCCCGCCGCGAGTCGGCCGAGAACTACATCAAGCGCCTTGAGAAGCTCGAGGAGATTGCCAATTCTCACGACGGCGTCGAGCGTACCTATGCCATGCAGGCCGGTCGCGAGGTTCATGTCATGGTCCAGCCGGACAAGATCTCCGATGCCCAGTCTACGGTGCTTGCGCACGATATCGCCCACCAGATCGAGGAAGAGATGGAGTATCCCGGTCAGGTGCGCGTTGTCGTGATTCGCGAGAGCCGTGCTGTCGATATCGCTAAATAACATGAACGACGCGAACGAGCTCATCTCTTTTATCGCGTCGATGTCGGGGGAGGGCAACCTTCGCGTCGAGGAAAACCTTGGCGAGGGGTATGTCCGCCTCCGCGTTTCGGAGGCCGAGCGCCGTCAAGCCAAGCATGACATTCAGCATGTAGAGGACATTGTCATCGAGATGCTGCGCAATGCTCGTGATGCCGGAGCCGATAAGGTCTATCTTGCCACGACCAAGGAGGAGGGTGTTCGCACCCTCCTCTTCCTGGATAACGGTTCGGGTGTGCCGCAGGATATGCAGGAGCGTATCTTCGATGCCCGTGTCACCTCCAAGCTTGAGAGCATGAAAATGGACCGTTGGGGTGTTCACGGTCGTGGTATGGCGCTGTTCTCTATCAAGCAGAACACGGATGAGGCGCGCGTTGTTACCTCGGGCGTCGATTTGGGCTCCGCGTTTAAGGTGTGTGTTGCCACCGATCGCTTGGGTGAGCGCGCCGACCAGTCGAGCTGGCCTCAGGCGGTTAAAGACGATGACGGCCGCTATGTATGTGCTCGCGGCCCCCACAACATCATTCGTGCTGCGTGTGAGTTTGCCCTTGAGGAGCTGCGTTGCTGCGATGTGTATCTGGGCTCTCCGTCCGAGATCGCTGCGACCCTGTACGCTCAGGCTTCGAGTCGTCTCGATACGTCGCGCCTGCTCTTTATCGATGACGAGTGCGAGCTTCCGGTTATCGATCGTTTGGGCCTTGCCTCGGATGCCGAGGACTTTATCCGGATCTGCTCCGGGTTGGGTCTCGAGATGTCCGAGCGCACTGCCCACCGTATTCTGTCGGGACAGATTAAGCCCGTTCGCGGCGTGACCGCGCGCCTGCTGCGCGAGCGTGATTCCACCTCGCATGCGCCGGCTCCCGTCGATCTTGCCAAGGACCGTCGAGGTCTTCGCATCGCCAAGGATGATATGGCGCAGTTTTCGCGTGCGGTCGAGCGTGACTTTAACGACCTCGCTGCCCGGTATTACCTCAATCTGTGCGGCGACCCTAAGATTCGCGTTTCGCGTGATCGCATCACGGTGACGTTCGATCTTGCCAAAGAGGAATAAAATCTTTACCGAGTCCGTTCGGTACGATACAGTTATTGCAGTTAAAACGTACTTTTAAACGCAGGAGTTTCTTCATGGATTGCCTGAAGGTATCAAGCAAATCATCGCCCGCGTCCGTTGCCGGCGCCATTGCCGGCATGGTCAAAGATGGCGTCCCCGTCAACATTCAATGCGTCGGTGCCGGTGCCGTCAACCAGGCCATTAAGGCCGTTGCCATTGCGCGCGGCTTTCTGATTCCGACCGGCTTTGATGTCTCCTGCGCGCCGGTGTTCTCCGACATCCTCATTAACGGGGAGTCGCGCACGGCAATCCGTCTCTCTATCTACGTTCACCAGATTAATCGGGCTGCTATGGATAACGTCGTCATGGACGACGTTAAGCCTGTTGCGTAAACGAGCCATCTGCACGCTTGTAGCACCTATGCGCCCCGTCGATACCATCGTTAGGATGTATGCTCATGGACCAGCGTTCCGTACGCGATATTCTTGCCGGTAAAACCTACTTTATCCGCACATTCGGCTGTCAGATGAACCAGCACGACTCCGAGCGCGTGAGTGGTTTGCTTGATTCGTATGGCTGTCTTATGGCGCTCGATCCCGAGCATGCCGATATTGTCGTGTTCATGACGTGCTGTGTGCGCGAGGCTGCCGATACGCGCCTCTATGGTCAGTGCAATTCCTGCAAGAGCCTTCCTCCTTCGCCTTCGGGTAAGCGCGTGGTCGCCGTGGGCGGCTGCATCGCCCAGCGCGATGGCGAGGGCTTGCACACCAACGTTGATAACGCCAATGTCATTTTTGGTACCCATTCCATTGCGCACATGGCCGAGCTTATCGCCGAGGCGTTTTTGGATGGCAAGCGCCATATCCGTACGAATGAGCATGAGGATACCGACGCCATGAGTATGCCGTGGCATCGCGAGACGCAGTATCACGCTTGGGTGCCCATCATGACGGGTTGCAACAACTTTTGCACGTACTGCATCGTGCCCTACGTCCGTGGTCGCGAGAAGAGTCGTCCCTTCGAGGAGATTGTCGATGAGGTGACCGGGCTTGTGCGCCAGGGCGTGCGCGAGATTACGCTGCTGGGCCAAAACGTTAACTCCTACGGTCGCGATCTCTTTGGTAAGCCGCGCTTTGCCGATCTGCTGCGCGCCGTGGGCGATACGGGCGTCGAGCGTATCTTCTTTACCTCTTCGCATCCCAAAGATCTGCTGCCCGAGACCATCGATGCTATGGCCGAGACGCCTGCCGTTATGCCGCAGCTCCATCTGGCCGTTCAGTCGGGCTCCACGCGCATTCTTAAAGAGATGAATCGTCGGTACACGCGCGAGGATTATCTGGGCCTGGTCGATCGTATTCGCAACCGTATGCCCGATATTGCGCTTTCGACCGACATCATCGTGGGCTTCCCGGGCGAGACCGAGGAAGACTTTGAGCAGACGCTCTCGCTTGCCGAGACGGTGCGCTATGCCCAGGCCTACACGTTTATTTACTCCAAGCGTGCCGGTACCCCGGCAGCTGAAATTTATGACCCCACCCCGCATGAGGTTATCCTTGAGCGCTTTAACCGTCTGGTCAAGGTTATCGAGACGACGGCTCACGAGTATAACCAGGGCGAGCTTCATACCGTGGTGCCTGCGCTCATTGAGGGCACGAGCAAGAAGAATGACGCTGTCCTTCTGGGCAAGAGTCCTAAGAACCAGACGGTGCATGCGCCGATTCCTGCTGGCTATAGCATCGATCAGCTCATCGGTAAAATCGTCGACGTCGATGTTGATATCGCCAAGACGTGGTATCTGTCTGGCTCCGTCGTGGGCGAGCCCCGCTAATGATTTCTCCCGGTGCAAGCCTTTCTGCTGTAGCGATTGTCGGTCCGACAGCGGTCGGAAAGAGCGATGTTGCCGACCGCCTGGCTGCTCGTTTGTCGTCCGAAGTGTTGTCGTGCGATGCGATGCAAATCTATCGCGGTATGGATATCGGTACGGCCAAGATGATGCCCGAGGAGTGCTCGGCACCTCTGCGCCTTGTCGATATCGTGGATCCGGGCGTCGCATATTCTGCTGCTCTCTATCAGTCGGACGGCCGAGCGCATATCGAGCGTTTGCTTGGCGAGCAACGGCTTCCGGTCTTTTGCGGCGGTACGGGCTTGTATCTCAAGGCTGCACTCGATGAAATGGATTTTCCTTCGGGAGAACTCGAGGACGAGCGTCGCGCGGGCTACCAGGAGCTTGCCGAGCGCATTGGCGAGGACGCACTGCATGCCTTGCTTGCCGAACGCGATCCGGAATCTGCTGCCGTGATTCATCCCCATAACGTGCGTCGTGTGATTCGTGCGCTCGAGATGCACGATGACGGCGTGTCGTATGCCAAGCAGAAGTCGAAATTCAGCGTCCCGCACGAGCGTTATCATGCCTTGTGGTTTGGTCTGACGCGTAGCCGTGAAGTGCTCTATGAGCGCATTAACCTGCGTGTCGACCTTATGTTTGAGCAGGGGCTGGTTGATGAGGTCCGTGGCCTTATGGATCAGGGCCTGGGTGATGCACTCACGTCGATGCAGGCAATCGGTTACAAAGAGATTATCGATGCCTTGCGAGGCGCTATTACCATGGATGAGGCCCGTGAGCTTATCAAGATGCGCTCGCGTCGCTATGCCAAGCGCCAGCTTTCCTGGTTTAAGCGTGACGATCGCATCGTTTGGTTCGATATGGATGAGTTTACGATCGATGAGGTCGTTGATGATATTTACCGTCGCATCGAGGCTGCCTAATGGCTCGTTTCCCTTTGGTCCCCACGGCGCCTGAACCCGAGCGCGCCATCTTGGTTGGTGTTGAGTGGCGCGATAACGCCTGGCCGCTCGACCGTTCGCTCGACGAGCTTGAGCGTCTGGCGCACACTGCTGGAGCCCAATGCGTCGCACGCTTGTCTCAGCGCCTGGTCAAACCCTATCCCAAATCGCTTATCGGCTCCGGCAAGGTCGAGGAGCTGTGCGGTTTGGTGCATCGTATGGATGCGGATGTTGTTATCTTCGACGACGACCTGACGCCCTCGCAGCAGTCCTATCTTGAGAAAGCCGTGGGCGAACCGGTCAAGATTATTGACCGTACGGCATTGATTTTGGATATCTTTGGCCTGCATGCCCAGACTCGTGAGGGCCGCTTGCAGGTGCAGCTGGCACAGTTGCAGTATCTGCTGCCTCGTCTGCGAGGTATGTGGAGCCATCTTGCTAAGGAACAGACGCGTGGCGGTATTGGCTCTCGCTTTGGCCAGGGCGAAAGCCAGCTCGAGGTCGACCGTCGCCTAATTCGTAATAAGATTGCAGCTCTTCGACGCGAACTGAAACAGGTTGAACAACGTCGTGATGTGCAATCGAAAAGCCGTATTGAATCGCCGGCGTTTCGCGTGGCGTTGGCTGGCTACACCAATGCCGGCAAGTCGACGTTGCTTAATCGTTTGACGGGATCCACGGTACTTTCGCAGGATAAGCTGTTTGCCACGCTCGATCCTACGACGCGCTCGTACCGTTTGCCCGGTGGCCGTGGCATGACGATCACCGATACCGTCGGCTTTATTCAAAAGCTGCCCCATGGCCTGGTCGACGCGTTTAAATCTACGCTTTCCGAGGTGCTCGGCGCCGATTTGATTCTTAAAGTTGTAGACGCTTCCGATGAGGATTACGAGCGTCAGCTTGAGGCGGTTGATCGTGTCCTTGACGAGATCGGTGCCGGTGAGCGCTTGACGCTTACCGTGTTCAATAAAATTGATCTGCTCGATAGCGTCGATCGCTTGAGCTTTCGCCGGCGCTATCCCGAGGCGGTGCTGTTCTCGGCTCAGACGGGTGAGGGTCTTGATGACTTAGTCGACCACATCGCTCGTGAAGCGGCCGCTACAGACGTGTTGCTCTCGGCCGATATCCCGTATCGAGAGGGCGCGTTAATCACGCTCGTGCACGAACAGGGAACCCTCCTGCACGAGGAATACCTCGAAGACGGCGTTCGTATTGTGGCAAAGCTTCCGGCCCGTATCGCACCACGTCTTGAGCGTTACCGAACGGAATAAATCAGCTCCAGTACACCCAAGATAACCGGCTGATGAAGCAGATAGAACGGCAGCGCATGGCGTCCGAGGCTCGCGAGCGCCGGGATGGGATTCGAATAGGCCCATGCTGGCGCTTTACGGTTTGCTTTTTGTGCCGTGCGGGCGGCAAAGAAGCCTGCGAGGTACATAAATAAGAATGGTATGAGCGGATAGTAATCACCGGAGACGAAGTCTGGACTTGGGAAACCCAGCCAAGCTAGATAGGGGATAGGGTAGACCGCTTTAGGAATGCTCCAGGTACAGGCAAAGAGTATGAGGCAAATCGTTATACCCCATACTGCAGGTACCCTATCGAGAACCGGGCGCGCGAGTGCAACAATGGCTGTGCATGCCGCCATGCAGAAAATGATGCCGAAGTTTACCGAGTCATCGACTGAGACGAGCGTCGTTGCAATCCATACGATCAAAGCGGCAACGGCATATTTGGCGGCACGCTTGATGTTGTTGCGCGAGAGAGTGCACATCCAGCCGGCAATAAACAAAAATACCCAACTGATGCTGGCGCGCCAGATGTCTTAGAAGATGGTCTGGGTAAACCAGGGCATCTTCCAACCATATAGGTAGGCAAGGTCGTAGCAGGCATGAAATCCCGCCATCGACAGCATGGTAAACCCGCGAATGGTATCAAAGACCGTGATGCGTTTTTGCATTACGAGAACCGGCGCATCAAGCCGACGACCTTGCCCAGGATTGTGGGATTTGTCGCATAGATAGGCTCCATAGTGTCGTTTTCGGGCTGCAGGCGAACGCGTCCCTGTTCCTTATAGAACGTTTTGACTGTTGCGGAACCATCGATCATGGCCACGACAATCTCGCCATTCATGGCGCTCTTCTGCTCGCGGACGATGATGTAGTCGCCGTTATAGATACCGACGTTAATCATCGAATTGCCGTGGACCTCGAGGATAAAGGACCCCTGGTCCGTTGCGATCTCTGTTGGGATAGTAAAGGTGTCCTCGATATTCTGCTCGGCAAGGATGGGAATCCCTGCAGCGACACGGCCTACGAGAGGCAGCGATACGGTGCCGCGAGGCGCCGTGGGCTCATCGGACTTTGAGATGGAGACGGAAGATCCGTCCTCGTCAAAGAGCTCGAGAGCGCGAGGCTTGGTGGCATCACGCTTGAGTAGGCCGCGTGCTTCCAGCGCGGAGAGATGAGCATGTACGGTGCTAGGGGAGGAAAGGCCCACGGCCGAAGCCATCTCGCGCACACTGGGCGGATAGCCCTTCTCCTGCTGATATTCCTTGATGAAGTCGTAAATTTGCTGCTGACGCTTGGTAATTTTGCGAGCCATCAGGGATTCCTCTCTACCCATACCAAACAAATGTTCTATTTTTGCTTGACAGGAACAACTGTTCGAAGATAATAATAACCGAACACTCGTTCCCGCGCTAGACTTTTTTGTCCCCGCGGCTTGATAAAACAGTTCTCGTCAAAACAAACGAGAGGAGAACAGAATGAACGCAGCGGATATGGTCCAGGGAAACCTTGCTCTTAAGCTCGAGGCGCCCGCCTCGCCTGCCTTCACGGTCGTGAAGGGTGGACGCTCCCATTTTCAGGCCGTGGCCACTAAACCCGTTCGCACCCAGCGTGCGGCCGCTGCTTCGGCTCCTGTTGCCCTGAAGGCTTCGACGATTGTTGCTGTTGCTGTAGCATTCACCCTGTTCTTTGTGCTCGCCACGTCAGTCTTTTCTGCTCGTCACGCAGCATATGCCGATTCCGTAGCCAACGTTACCTACGAGACGGTTCGTGTGCAGTCCGGCGATTCTCTGTGGTCGCTTGCCCAGGAGCATCCCATCGATGGCCTTTCCACGCAGGAGACTTCCGACATGATTCGTAGTGTCAATCACCTCGATCGCGGCTCCCTTGATGCCGGTGCAGTTCTGAAAGTTCCGGCTCGTTCGTAAGATTTCCGCTCGGTCGCATGGTACCCTTGTTATCGTTTAGGAGGAGGTACCATGCGCTGTCCCAAATGCGGCAAGGCACATACCCGCGTTGTCGATTCCCGTATGCAGGAGTCGAACAACACTATCAAGCGCCGTCGTGAATGTTGTTCGTGCAATTATCGTTTTACGACGTTCGAGCGCTGCGAAGATCCCATCGAGGTCATCAAATCCGACGGTTCAAAGCAGCGGTTCGATCGCAACAAGCTGCTGGTCGGCCTGATGCGCGCCACGATTAAGCGCGATATCGATACGAAAAAGCTCAACGAGATCATCGATGATATCGAGGTGGAGTTGCGTTCACGTACGCTGACGGCTGTTACGTCCCACGACCTGGGCGATATGGTACTCAAGCGCCTGGCCAAGATCGACAAGGTGGCCTACATCCGCTTTGCCTCGGTCTACCGCGATTTCAAAGACGTCGATGAGTTTCTGCAAGAGCTCGACAAGCTAAGGTGATTCCATGTCCTGCATTACCGTCAACATAAAGCGTCTCGACCCCACCGTCGAGCTTCCCAAATACGCCCATCCCACCGATGCCGGCTTGGATCTGCGCTCCAACGAGGACTGCGTCCTGAAGCCCTTCGAACGTCGTCTGGTCTCTACCGGGCTGGCCATCGCCCTGCCCGATGGCTACGCCGGCTTCGTCCAGCCCCGCAGCGGCTTGGCCATCAAGCAGGGCCTGTCTATAGTCAATACGCCGGGCCTCATCGACGCCCACTACCGAGGAGAACTCAAGGTTATCCTCATCAACCTGGACCCCTCAAACAACATCCAAATCAACAAAGGCGACCGCATAGCCCAACTCGTCATCCAAGAAGTCCCCACGGTTAACCTCATAGAAGTAGAAGAACTAGACGAAACCGACCGAGGCAACGGAGGCTTCGGCTCCAGCGGCGTGGCTTAGTCGCATAGCCTCTTACGTTCGCTCACCTGTGGGAGAGCCCTATATATCATCCCGTGCTCAAACATTCTCGCGTTGCTGCGAAACTGCGCGCGGGACGATATATAGGGCTCTCCCACAGGTGAGCTACGTTTACTTGCTAGCGGCTACGCCGGGTTCGCCCCAGTTAGAGCCTGCGAAGGTAGAAACAAAATTTCTAATAATAGTTAGCCGGTGCGACAAAGCGATTGTTCCTTTGTCGCACCGGCTAACCAGTAAGATAATTTTGTTTCAAGCGAGTAGCCGCCCGACCACCTCTCACACATATCGTTCCACGCGCAGTTTCGCAGCGAGCGAAGCGAAGCGAGAATGTTTGAGCACGGGATGATATGTGTGAGAGGTGGTCGGGAGGGATGCGAGCGCCCCGCGAGAATGTTTGAGCATGGAATGATATAAGGGCGGCTCCGGCAGAGCGGCGGACATTCGACTAGCGGATATGCGCAGGTTTTCCGCCCCAGTAGAAGCGGCAGAAGGCTCGTTTACGTTTTTGGGGCTTTCCTGCAAGCTCCATGGTTGCGATGGCGATATCCTCGGCCGCGCGTGGACGGCGCAGTACTTCGCCATTGATGAGCAGTGCCTTGAGCGATTCGGGATGATCGTGGAGATGGCGCAGTGTCACGATGAGCTCGCGTGCGGTGGTAACATGCATGCTGGCGCCCATGCCGGTGAGCATGGTGGTGTTGGCCTTTTCCTGGCCATAGGACTTGCCCAGTAGGATCATCGGCAGGTGTGCGCACAGGCATTCGGTAACAGTGAGTCCGCCCGATTTGAGAATTGCTAGGTCACAGCCGTGCATAAGCGCTGCCATGTCATCGACGTAGTCAAGAACCGTGACGTTCTCGAGTTTCATGGCATCGAAAAGCGTTTTGAGACGGGTGGCATATTCGGCATCCTTGCCCGGCAAAAAGACAAAGTGCATGTCCTCGAAGCTGCGCAGGAAGGGGAGGGTGCGGTCCATCTCCGCCCGAAAGCGAACGTACGGTTGAGGCAAACTGGCGCCAGCCATCACCAGCACAACGAGCTTGTCTGTGGGGAGATTGAACTTCTCGAGTTCTTCCTCGCGATTGTAATCCGTATCAAACCCGGTGCGAATGGGGATGCCCGTAATGCGGATCTTTGCCTCGGGAACCTTACGGGGTCGGAGTGTTTCGGCCATAAACTCGTTTGCTACGCAGAATAGGTCGGTGTCCTTATGGGGCCACCAGCCCTCGACCTCGTAATCGGTCGGAACGCAAATGACGGGATAGTCGATGCCCGTAATGACGCGCGCGCCGACGGCGACGTTGGCTGCCGTGATATGTGTGGCTACCACGGCAATGGGCCTGCGAGTTCGAACGTATTCGTTAAATGCGGGGAACATGATGCGCGACCATGCCGTGCCACCGCCCCAAAGCAGGTGTCCGGTAAGGGTATAACGCCAGGTCAAGTCATAAATTGGGCGCGTGGCGCCGGTAAACGAGGCGGCCGTTTTGTTGCCGTCGAATTTTATGCGTCCAAAATCAAGGATATCGAGCACTTCAATCTCAACATCCTCGGGGATGCCATTGGTGCCGCGGATGTGGTCGAATGCCTGCGCAATCGCATTTGCGGCGGCCTTGTGGCCCGAGCCGACCGAGGCGTGCACGATAGTCACGAGAGGTTTTTGCTGAGCCAAGAGCGTGGTTTGTCCCGATTGGGGAGTGCTGTGCGTGAGCAGGGGAGCGTCATCGCTCGTCTGCGTCTGATCCATCGATATCTCCCCTTCATCTTTGTTTCACAGAGAATCATTGTAGTGCATGAGTGTCACGTTCGCATAAATTTGGGTATGAGCGCAAAGAACGCCAATCTTTCGACAGGAGGTCTCTTCATGACTACTCATCAGCCGATCGATGTTGCGATTATCGGCGGCGGGCCTGCGGGCTATGCTGCAGCCATTTACGCGGCGCGCGCCAACCTAACGACGACCGTGATTGAGCAAGGTATGTCGGGAGGACAGATCGCCACAACCAATGAGGTCGAGAACTATCCGGGCATTCCGCTCTTGAGTGGCGCCGAACTCGGCGAGCGGTTTCAGCAACATGCAGAGGGCCTGGGAGCACAGGTTGCATGGAGCATGGTTGCGGGTATCGATTACGATGCGGATGCGGCGCTGTTTACGGTGCATCACGATATGGGCGATACGCTGGCCTCGAGCGTTATCGCTTGCATGGGTGCCACGCCGCGATCTGCTGGTTTTGTTGGCGAGGATACGTATCGCGGTCGTGGCGTTTCTTATTGCGCGACGTGCGATGGCATGTTCTTTCGCGGTAAACAGGTCTTTGTCATCGGTGGCGGTAATGCTGCCTGCGAGGAAGCCCTGTTCTTGTCAGAAATCGCCAGCAGCGTGACCATCGTCTTGCGACGCGATCAGTTCCGTGCCCCCGATGGCGTGGTTCAAAAGGTGCTCGCAAAAGATAATATTTCAGTTAGGTACCAAACTAGTATTGTTGAGCTTTCTGGTGAGGCGATGCCCACGACAATCACGTTTAAGGACAATGCGACTAGTGAAATGCACGTTGAGTCCTTTGATCCTGGTTCGTTTGGCATTTTTGTCTTTGCTGGCACGCAGCCTCATACCGAGCTTGTTGAGCATCTGGTAGATCTGGCGCCCGACGGCGGTATTGTGACCGACGAATCGATGGCCACCCGCACACCTGGCTTATTTGCCGCCGGCGATATTCGCTCCAAGCGTTTACGTCAAGTTGTGACCGCCGTTTCGGACGGAGCTATAGCGGCTACCAGCGCATACGCTTTCTTACGCGGATAAGTACGATAATATATCTTATGTAAGGTTGTTATCTTCAAACAAAGTGGTTGGGCAGTGCATAAATGTGCTGTCCAACCACTTTTACTTAGCGGCTATGTGATATGCAAAACTAGATGACCTAGAATACAATATAGATAACGAACGGAGGATCCTTATGAACCACGTCAAACATGTTATCCCGATGTCCGATACATCGGTCAGCATTAAGCCGGGGGATATTCAGCCGACGGTGCTGCCGGATGCATTTATTCAGTCCGATATGGTGGGTAAGCTCAACGCTTTGAGCCTGCCACGCTATGACCAGCTGCCCAACGTAACGCTCTATCGCGATCAGGTTATTGAATATGTTGCGCTGTGGATGGAGCCGCTTTCGATTTGCGTAGAGCAGCCCGTTATCACACCATCGATGATCAATAACTACGTGAAGGTCGGTCTCGTTCCTGCTCCGGTTAAAAAGCAGTATGGCCGTGAGCAGATTGCGCGTCTCATCGCCATTTGTATCTTTAAGCAGGTGCTGCCCATCGCTGCGGTTCAGGCACTCTTTAATATTCAGCGCTTGAGTTACGACGCTCCGACTGCTTTCGATTATGTAGTCGATCAACTTGAGGCATCGATTCGTGCGGCGTTTTCCGTCGAGCAGACTCCCGTGCCCGATACCGCCCATCAGGTCACGCGCGAGTCGCTGCTCGTGCGCAGTGCGGTATCGTCCTTCGTTTCGAAGGCATACCTGATGAGCTACCTTAAGTTTAATGGGTTTAATAGCTAATCGGGGCATAAGACGGGCGGGATAAAGAGCCATTGGCCCCTTATCCCGCCCGTGCGTTTGTCTAGTTGGAAATTATCGGCCCGAAGCCACGCCCATGCCGTAGCCGATAATGAGCCCGTGCATCTCGGCATAGTATGAATCCAGTCCGTTGCAAGGCATGATGATGGTTTTGGAGCCGGGCCAATGCTCCACAATGCGGCTGGCAAGTGCCTGGGCGCCCGCCTCATTTTCGACATGGTCGATTACGACCTCGCCGCCGGTAAAGCCCTCAGCCTCCATGGTGTCGACAATCTTGGTGAGCATCTTCTTTTCGCCGCGGGTGTGACCAACGAGTTCAATTTTGCCCGCTTCGCTCGCCGTGCCCAAAATGCGGATATTGAGCCTGTTGGCAATGACGCCGGCCGCCTTAGGGATACGTCCGGCCTTCGCAAGATTTTCGTAATTGCACAAACTAAAGAGGATCTTGCTGTTCTGCTCCAAGCTATCGAAATAGGCGCAGGCGTCCTCAAAGGAGGCATCTGGGTTGCTTGCAAGATAGCGGTCGAACAGCAGGAAGATCAAATCCATTTTGCCACCTGCGGCTCGCGAGTTAACCAAATGAATCTGACGGTCCGGCTCCTCGGCAAGCACCATGTCACGTGCGGTGGCCGCGGCATTGTAGCTTCCCGAGACTCCCTCGGAGATGGGCATGCAAATCGTCTTGTCGGCAAGCCTAAAGAGTTCGGCCCACTCCCCTACGCTTGGACAGGCGCTCGAAGAAGCGCTCGACTCCGCCTGCACGGCGCAATTGAGCTCGTGAACATCGAGCGAGAGGTCGTCGACAAATTCGCGCTCCCCCACTCGGATCTTAAGGGGTGTAAATGCAAAGGTGGTATGAGGTGTGGTTGGCTGCCAATCGCGAAGATTGCAGCTCGAATCGGAGATAAGCGCCCAGCTCATTGAGGGTCCTTTCTATTTGTTCCCCAACAATTATAGCCATCTTTTTGATTGATTGGACGGCTATCTAGTTTTGAATACTAGATAGCCGTACTGATCTTATGGCAAACGGTTGGGGCAAATAGAATGGGCCTCGTGATTCAAGATCGCGAGGCCCACGTTCATTCGCTGTAGTAAAAAATTAGTAGCGCACGAAAATGTAGTTGTTGTTCATGCCGGCTGCGACGGAGCTGATGATGACGCCCGTCTTGTAGTCGGAAGCATGGATCATCTGACCATTACCGATATAGATGCCAGTATGGTAGGAGTTAACCACGACATCGCCCGGTTGCGGGTCGGACACGCGGGTCCAACCCATGAAGGTGCCGGTGGTGCCCAGACGGCAGTAGCGGCCCGTGAGACAGTAGCTTACAAAACCGGAGCAGTCAAAGCTGTCCGGTCCAATGCCGGCCCAGGAATAAGCGCAACCAAGCTTGCTGTAGGCGCGCGAAACAACGGAACCGCCGTCAACAGACTGGCTCGGTGCGGAAGGCGTCGGCGCCGGAGCCGGAGCCGGGGCGGGCTGCGGCGTAGGGGCCGGAGCGGGCGTAGGAGTGGGCGCGGGCGTATTGCCGCCATTGTTGGTGTTCTCAGTCGTACCGGCGGTGTCGTTGCTCACCGTAGCCTTCTCGGCGGTGCTGGCGTTAATGCCGGCCTGAAGTGCTGCGTTGGCTTCAGCCTCGGCGGCAAGCTCGGCCTGCAGCTGGGAGTCCAGGGAGCTCACGACACTCTGGGCCTCAGCCTGCTGGGCGTTGAGCTCGTCGACCTTCTTCTGCGTCGCGGCGACGTTCTTCTCCTGCTCGGCCTGCTTATCGGTGAGCTGCTGCTTAAGGTCCTTGACATCCTGAATGGTCTGGGCCTGCTTGTCGGAAACCTTGCCGTAATAGAACAGACGGTTGAGCATGTCGCCCAGATCGTCGACGCCTGTCAGAACCTGAAGGAGACTCAGACCGCCGGTCTTGTACTCGCCGGCAACGTAGCTCGAAAGCTTTGCCTGGCCCTCGGCAATCTCTTGCTGCTTTTGCGTGATCTCGCCTGCAGTCTGATCAAGCTCCTGCGTCTGTGCGGAGAGTTCTTCATGAATTTGCTGGGTCTGCGTGCCGATCTGCTCGAGTTTGGTACGAGCGGCGGCAAGGTCGGATGCGGTATCGGCATAGGCCGGAGCCGCGAGGCCCAGGCCCAAAACACAAGCGAGGGTTGCCGTAGCAGCGCAGCGTGCCATGTTTTTGTGCGTATTTGCTGTGCGCATGGAGCTTCCTTTCCGGTATCTAAGGGTAGCGGCTAGTCCACCGTTACCAGGCTAAAGAGCTCGACGTCCTCGTTGGAAGGCGTGAGCTTCTTGCGCGGGTTAAGAAACGCAAGCTCGAGGATACAACCGTAACCCACAAGCTTTGCGCCCATATCTCGCACCAGTTTACCTGTTGCCGCGACGGTTCCGCCCGTCGCGACCAAGTCGTCCAGAATCAACACGGTATCTTTAGAGGTAATGGCATCGGCGTGGATCTCGATAGAGTCGGTGCCATATTCGAGCTCGTAGCTCTCGCTCACCGTCTTGCGAGGCAGCTTGCCCGGCTTGCGTGCGGGCACAAAGCCAGCGCCTAGGGCGACGGCCACGGGCACGCCGACCATAAAGCCGCGAGCCTCGGGACCCACGACCTTGGTGATGCCCATGCCGGCAAAATGCTCGGCCAGGGCATCTACCATGGCCTTTAGCGCTTCGGGATTACCGAAGAGCGGCGTGATGTCCTTAAAGACGACTCCGGGCTCGGGATAGTCGGGGATGTTGACGATATGAGATTCGAAGTCGTACATGGCATGACCTTTCAGGGGAGGCTGGTTTGTAGCAGCGTCTATTTGGCCGCGCTGGCGGTGCCGGCGCGTGAGGGGGCGACAACCTTGAGAGGCTGCACGATAGATTCCTCGCGCACGGGAGCCACTGGGACGGATGCCTCTTCGCTTTTGGCCTTGGTGGATTCGGAGCGTGCAATCTCCTCGTCGAGGGCATCGATATCGGCGTCCTCGACCACGGCGTTGAGTGACTCAAATACGCGGTTCTTGAGCAGTGCGGTATGGACACCTTCGGTGAGGTCATGCAGCTTCTTAAACGCGCGCTCGAGCTTGGCGTCGCGTTCGTCATCGGAAGTGTCCATGCCGAGCATGCTCACGAGCACCTGCTCAAACATCGAGGACTCGCGGTTTGCCGACGATACGTACTGGCGCAGGTTGCGCGGCTCGATATGAAAGCGCGAAAGCTCGGAGCAGTAACGGATGATCGGGAAATCGCGGCCATCGACAAGCTCGCGGTTTTGCGGGCTCTTGATGATGCGAATGAGGTCGTTTTCGGCCAGGGAGCGGATAAACGAGATCTCAACACCGAGCATATCGGGGATGGTCTCGATAGGATGCAGCTTTTGCTTGGTCTCCTTGGGCTCCGTCTTGAGCGGAACGTCGGACAGCAGGCCCACCTCGTAGGCGAGCGTAGACAGGTCCGTGGCGTTTTCCAGGCGCTGCTTGATCACGTTGAGCGGCATGTAGCGAGTCTTCTGCAGGTGCAGAATGACCTCCAGGCGGTCAACGTCCTCCTTGGAGTACTGACGATAGCCCTTAGGCGTGCGATGAGGGGTGATGAGCCCCTCATCTTCGAGAAATCTAATTTTTGAGTTCGAAAGATCGGGGTATGCGCCTCGAAGTAGATTGACGACCTGGCCGATACTCAGATAGTTGCGTTCGGCCATGCCCTACTCACCGGTTTCGATGCGCTCCGGCGTGCTCTCGTGGTAGATGAGCGTAAACGTACCGATCTGGACGGAAGAGCCATCGTGCAGCGGGGCGCCGTTGACGATAGCGCCGTCAACCCACGTACCGTTGAGCGAGCCCAGGTCCTCGATGCGGGCACCCAGACCCTCGCGAATAATGCGCGCGTGGCTACGCGACACGGTCATGTCGTTGAGGAAGATGCCGTTAGCGGGATCGCGGCCGATGGTGGTCACATTATCCTCGAGCTCAAAGGCTGCACCGGTTTGCGGGCCTTTGACGATAGATAAGACGGGTGCGGTGATGTGCACGTTGGCCATGAGGTCGGGAACGGTGACATCGCTCGAAGGAACGCGGAAAACGCAAGTGGCGTCTGAGGCCTTACCGTTCTGAGGCATATTGTTAACCATGTTGTCCATGACAACCCCTAACTTAACGCGGACATGCCGCAAAAAATGTACTGAACGTAATCATACCCCAATGGCTTAATCTTCGATTTCGGGGTTAAGAAAGTCGATGTCTTCGTCCTCTGGATGCGCCACGGCTTGTTTAATGGCTGCTCCACCCTTAATGGAATAGATGACGGCGGTGAGCATGGAGAAGATGACGCCGCCGTACACAAAGAAGATGCCAAGCGGTACCGGGCTGCCGTTGAGGCCCGGGAAGGCCGTGAACGTAGCGGGCAGCAGGTGCCAGCCATCCACAGTGGGAAAGCCCAGCAGCATGAGCGAGAAGCCGGTCATGAGCAGCGCCGTCGCAATCTTGCCGGGAAACACTACGTCGATGGGGCGGCGGTGATAGTGGCGCACGATAAGCGTGCCGATGCCAAGGTAGATATCGCGACCAATGATGAGCACGCAGACCCAGATGGGAAGCTCGCCGCGAACCACGAGACCTAAAACGCCTGTAAATAGCAGCGCACGGTCGCAGATGGGATCCATAACCTTGCCGAGCCACGAGACCGTTTTGGTCATGCGGGCAATCTGACCGTCCATCCAGTCGGTGGAGGCCGCGATGGCATAGATGACGATGGCGACAACGCGGTTGTTATCCGTCACAAACAGGTACAGGAAGACCAGCGTGAGGATCAGGCGCGTGAAGGTAATGAAATTGGAGATCGTGAAGATCTTATTCGACGGGTAATCGGAGGTGCCGATAAGCTCCTTTTTGATCTTCTTTTTGATGCCCACAGGACTCCCCCGCTGGTAAACGACAAAACTTTCGATACTATACCCGTTCTGGCGATGTCTATCCAGCGTAAGCATAGAGAGTCCAGACATGTGGAGGACGGTATCGAGCGGGATGTCAATCGCTTTTGTGTACATCAGCCTCCAAAAACGACATTTTTCGGCATCTTTGGTGGCCGATGCACACGTTTTGATTCGGTGGTTACATCGATCGGGAAAGTTGTTGCCTTAAGCAAATTAATCATGATGTGCGGGTCGAGAAGGGCTGGCGCCAAAAGAGCCCAACGGCCGTTACAGCTTCGTTAGAAACGCGCCCCACCATGGATGGTGAACCCGAAAGGTAAGGCGCGCGGGCACGGTGGCTCGGCCCGCGCGCCCGGAAGAGAAAGGACGAACCCATGGGTTACATGCTCGAGACGCGCGGGCTCACCAAGCGCTTCGGCCGCGGCGACCAGGCGCAGGACGCCGTGGCCGACGTGAGCCTTCATATCCGCGAGGGCGAGGTGTACGGGCTGCTCGGCCCCAACGGCGCCGGCAAGTCGACAACGCTCAAGATGATCTGCGGGATGCTGCGGCCGACGGCCGGGGAGATCCTCTTTGCCGGGCACGCCTGGCGTCGCGAGGACCTCTACGCAATCGGCAGCCTCATCGAGGAGGCGCCGCTCTACCCCAACCTCACCGCGCGCGAGAACCTGCGCGTGCGCACCACGCTGCTGGGCCTTCCCGAGAGCCGCGTAGATGAGGTGCTCGCCGCCGTGGACCTCGCGGACACCGGGAAGAAGCGCGCCGGGCGCTTCTCGATGGGCATGCGGCAGCGCCTGGGGCTCGCGCTGGCGCTGATCGCCCGGCCGCGCCTGCTTGTGCTCGACGAGCCCACCAACGGACTCGACCCCATCGGCATCGAGGAGCTGCGCGACCAGATCCGCGGCTTCGCGGCGGCGGGTACGACGGTGGTCGTCTCGAGCCACATCCTCTCCGAGGTGCAGCAGATGGCGGACACCATCGGCATCATCTGCGGGGGGCGCCTCGCCTACGAGGATGCGCTTCGACCCGGGCAGGACCTCGAGGAACTCTTCATGAGCGTCTGCCGGGAGGGGCGTCGAGCGCGCGGGGAGGTGGCGGCATGACGGGCGAGAAAGGCGGCCTGCTCGCGGGCCTGCGCGCCGAGGCCCTGAAGTCGCGCCACGCGGCACCGGTTCGCCTGGCCGTGCTCATGGCGCTGCCGATGCCGCTGCTCGGCGCGATGCCCTACCGGGGCGTGCAGATCTTCAGCGCGTGGAACTACTGGTACGCGCTCTTCCTGCCCGTGTCTCTCTCGCTCGTGGTGGCGTGCGTCGCGCGGGCGGACGCTCGCACGCGGATGCGGGGGCTTCTGGGCCTGGGCTTCCCGCTCGGGCGCACCTGGTGGGCCAAGGCGCTCTGGTGCCTCGCGCTCTGCGCGCTCTCGAACCTCGTGGTCTTCGGCATCTACCTCGCGGGATCGGCGTTCTCCTCGCAGGGCCTCACGGCCGCGGGCACGCTCACGATGCTCCTCTGCGCGCTCGCCAACACGGTGACCGCGGCGTGGATGATCCCCGCAGGGCTCTTCCTCACGGCGCGGCTCGGCATGCTCGCGGGCATCTTCTGCCCGCTCGCCACGCAGCTCGTGGGTGGGTTCGCCTGGTCGCTGGTGCCGCTGCCGCAGCTCTTTCCGCCGTCGGCGAGCATGGTCATCCCCACGAGCTTCATCCCCGTGCTGCCGAGCGGCGAGCCGCTCGCGGCGGACATGGCGCTCGGCGGGGCGCTCGCGGCGGACGGCATGCTCACACTGGCGGGCCTTGCGGTCTGCGCGCTCGCGTTCGCCGCGCTCACGGCGGCGGGCGCGGCCTGGTTCGCGCGCTCCGAGGAGAGGTGATGGCCATGACACGACTCTCCGACCCGACGCCGCGCATGACTCTCCCGCGGGCCCTGCTCTCCGAGGCCCTGCGCCTGGCGCGCTCCCCGCTCGCAGTGGTGCACCTCGTCTGCGGCCTGGCAGCCGGTCTTGCCTGCGGCGAGTACTTCTCCGTAACCCGATGGGACCCGGCGCTGGGCGCGGGCGCCTACGCCCAGTTCCTCGGCGCCCTCATGCCGCTCATGTCCGCCATCGTCTGCGGGCTCGCCGTGGACGAGGAGCGCGCTGCCGGGCGCCTCGCCAACCTCACGGCGGTCCCCTCGCGCGGGCGCGCCGTCGCGGCGAAGCTGCTCGCCCTTGCGGCGCTCGGCGCGGGCGCGCTGGCCGTGGCGCTCGGCGTGTTCGGGGCCGCGCTCGCCGTCGCCGGGCGCCTGCCGCTCGGGCCCGCTCCGCTTGCGGCCGCCTGGGCGGGCATCGTGCTGGGCAGCCTGCCCCTCT